>CAIYZI010000187.1 GCA_903930665.1 uncultured beta proteobacterium | reverse complement strand
GATGCCGATAGAGCTAATCGGGGTCAACAGATCGAAGATCTAACAATTAATATTCAGAGGTTATTCAGTAGGCCCGCATTTAAATTTTTAATTCGGTTTTTAAATTGGTCAGAAATTCAACATTTATTTAATAATATTAATTTTAAAAAATGAAATCAAATATAAATAATATTGCAATAGATCTAACCCCAATTCTGCCTGGTGGAGAAAATGGAGGGGCTAAAATATTTGTCATGGAATTGATAAAGCAATTGGCTCTGCTAGCCCCAAAAACTTCATTTATCTTATTAACCCAGCAGGCTTCGCATGCAGAGTTAGCTGCTTTAGATACACATAATATCAAGAGAGTCCAAGTTCTTGGTAATCAAGAACTACGCTCGGTTCAAAAAAAAATACGAAAATATGTAGAGCAATCATTTTTTATATTTCCGCGCAGGATTAATATCCGTATAAATCGACTCATCTCAACAGTAGATTCCAAGATAAAAAAAATTGGTCATTCTTCACTTTTACATAATTTAAGGGCTGACCTACTTTTCTGTCCATTTACAGCACCTACTTATTCTGAAGTAGGTATCCCAACGGTTGCGACTATTTATGACCTGCAATACAAGAAGTATCCTGAATTTTTTAGCCCTCTTGATGTGGCGCATCGAGAAAGAGTCTTTTTAGAGGCATGTAAGCGTGGTGCGATGTTATCAGCAATATCTAATTATTCCCGTGAAAAAGCAATTGATTATGGAAAATTAGACCCAAAAAAAATTCGCACCATTTATTTAAGAATGGCAAAACGAATTTCTATTGCATCAGGTTTGGGTGACTCAGTATTAATGCGTTTTGGCTTAGTTACTGGTAAATACTTTATTTATCCAGCTAATTTCTGGAAACACAAAAACCATGAAATATTATTGACTGCCTTTGGAATGGCCTGTACACAAGGATTGCCGTCAGACATAAAATTAATATGCACCGGTGCTCCAGGAGAAAGAAGTATCTTTCTTTCAAATGCTGTTAAAGAAATGAATCTAGAGGGAAGAATTATTTTCCCCGGTTTTGTTTCAACTCAAGAATTATCTGGGTTAATGTCTAATTCATTAGGGATGATCTTTCCATCTCTCTATGAAGGGTTTGGACTACCGGTAATGGAGGCAATGGCTGCAGGAGTGCCTGTTGCATGTAGCAATTTAACATCCCTACCTGAGATAGCTGCCAATGCAGCTATCGTATTTGATCCACGAGTTCCATCTCAAATTGCTAAGGCCATGATTAAATTAGAAGGGGATGAGGATCTAAGAAGCTCTTTAATTAAGCTTGGCCAAAATCGAGCCCCCTTATTCTCTGATTCAAAAAAAATGGCCCAAGAATATTGGTCTCTTTTTAATGATGCCGTAAATCATTATGAGCGGAGGAATCAACTCACTGGAGTATGCGTTGATGGTTGGGCTACAAATTTGCTTGGCTTGGAGCTTAATGTATCTAGTAATTCGGTAATCAAGTTGGAGTTAGATGCTCCCGAATGGCTGCCTCAAGAATCAGTAGCTATCCAATTTATTGAATCAGGAAAGCCTTTAGGTAAGTCCGATAAGCTTGAGCGTGGAAAGACGCTAATTATTTCAAAAAACATTAATAAAAATTCAAAGTTATGTCAATTTCGAATAGAGCCATCGTTTATTCCTGCGAAAAATAATATGGGTGAGGATGCTCGAGAGTTAACGGTGTTAGTTAAGAGGTGCTCCTTAGTTCAGAATGAGTCAGGCAATGAGACAATTCTCTTTCCGGAATGCCGTTTCTCATGAAGGTGAGTGTTATTACTCCTTCTTATAACCAAGGGCAATTCATTGAGAGAACATTGCAAAGCGTTGCCAATCAGAGATCTCAGGACTTTGAGCTTGAACATGTTGTTTTTGATGGCGGGAGCATAGATGATACCGTTAGCATTCTTAGAAGATTTGTCCATCCAATTCGCTGGGTCTCAAAACCTGATAAGGGGCAAACCAATGCGGTAAATATGGGGATATCTGCAACAGATGGAGAAATTATTGGATGGTTAAATTCCGATGACATTTACTATCCCAATGCCATTGCATTGGTGGTTAAATATTTTATTGAGCATCCTGATGTAGATGTTGTTTATGGTCAAGCAGATCACATGGATGAAGATGATTTTGTATTTGAATCTTATCCAACTGAATCTTGGGATTTTGAAAGGTTAAAAGAGACATGTTTTATTTGTCAGCCAGCTCTTTTTTTTCGTCGTAGAGTTGTGGGGGAAAATGACCTTCTTGATGAGTCTCTTGATTTTTGCATGGATTATGAATATTGGCTTCGACTTGGAAAAGCTGGAGTTAAGTTTGCCTATCTGGATGAGAGGTTAGCTGGGTCAAGACTTTACCCTGCAAATAAAACACTTGGTAATCGGGTAAGGGTTCATAAAGAAATAAATGACGCCATGAAGAGATTATTTGTCCGAGTGCCCGATAGGTGGTTGATTAATTATGCACACGCCGTAACAGAGAAAAAAATTTCAAAGAATAATTCCCCAAAAACATTTATTGTTTGTGTATCTTTGTTTTCAGTATTTTCTTCTTTTTATTGGAACAAAAAAATTAGCCGTGAAATGTTGAAGACTTTGCATTGCTGGATAAGAAGCATATGAATTATAGAGATGACATTACTTTTTTAAGAGCAGTTTCTATTATCGCGGTAATTTCAAACCACATTAGTCATAGTTTTATGCCCTTAGGCTATATGGGGGTGGATGTATTTTTTTTGATTTCTGGATTTGTAATATCTTTAGCCCTTGATAACTCATACCAGGGGGGGGGGAGGTCAGTGTGGTGAATATAAAAATGTTTATGAGATATGAGTTTTATCAATAATTAAGGGGCTATTCAGTGTTAATGCCAGAAGATTTGCTATTTTATCAAGCTATAGATTTGCCCGGTCATGAAACTATTCATGGATCATGGGATCATCGAGATACTGCTGATGTATACCTTGGTGGGGTTGAGTTTAAGAATAAGAAGATCTTAGATGTTGGTCCTGCGAATGGTTTTTTTTCATTTGAAATGGAAAAAAGAGGTGCTTATTCAGTTACTGCACTTGATTTGGGTGTTAATACACCATGGGATGTTGTTCCTCACACATATCAACAGGATTCTTTAACTGTTATCAATATGGCCGAAAATGTTGCTAAAGTGGAGGCTGCCTTTTGGTATTCGCATAAATTACTAGAATCTAAAGTTAACCTAGTTTATGGCTCTGTTTACGATACTCCAAAATTAGTAGAAATTGTAGATATAGGATTAATGAGTAATGTATTGCAGCATTTTCGCGATCCTTTCCTGGCTATTCAACGTGTAGCCTCAGTTTGTAGTCAAACCCTAATAATTACTGAGACACTTTGGGTCGAGGAGTCAGAGTGTGCGGGAGGTGCAAATATGCGCTTAATAGCCAGTTCAGAAAGCCCTGAGACTAACCACTCTTGGTGGCAGGTTTCACCTGGATTGTGCATAGAAATACTAAAGCTAGTAGGCTTTCCGTATATTAAGCTTGAAACCCACTTCCAAAAATTTAATTACAGCTCTGCAGATATCCAGGGAAGAATGGTGAAACACTTTACATTGGTCGCAAATAGACCAAAGCACTTTTCTACGGATGAGTTGAAAGCATTGGAAATAACATACTCAAAAGACTTTTACGAGCGTGAAAACGATTCAGTTTATTCTTGGCACTGGTCTTCTGGTGGGGCTGGGGAGGTATTCATTCATTTTGATGGTGCGGAGGCTATAGATGCATCCTTAAATTTTGGGTTATCAACTGTAGATCCAAGGGCAACTTTTGATGTTAGGCTCAATAATGAACTCATATGGAGTAAAGGAGCCATTAATGGAATTTGCCCTATTAATATTGGGCGCATTAAATTGCTGCCAGGCACTAATGTATTAAAATTTTCTATAAAGGGTGATGTATTTAACCGCTTAACGGCTAATGGCCGGACCCTTGGATTTAGGTTGGTTGATTTTAATGTTTGTCATCCAGGGTGGCATTGATCAATGGTAAAACGCATTACTTCCTTGGGGCAAATATACCCAAAATTTAAGAAATTCGGAAGTGCTCTATCTGATTATGTTGACTATTCAGGAACCAATTTTTCTCTAGGTCTGAACTTTGCGCATCGGATTTGATATTTCCCAAACAGGCCCTGGTAAGGCGGGGTGCGGTTACTTTGCTCACTCAATGATAAAGTCTTTGGCGGATATTAATTGCCAAAATTTATATACATTATTTCCTAGTTTTGGAGATTTCTACTTTGATTCTCAAATGCCTATTTTTAATCCCTACAGTGGAAAAAATTTAAAATACGGTCATAGGCATATTTCACGAGATACTGCTGCACAATTTTGGAATAGCCCTAATCTTGATGTCGCTCTAGAGGGCATGGACATCGTTCATGCAAACAACTTTTGGTGCCCCTTAAACCTAAATTCAACTAGATTGATCTATACGCTTTATGACATGAATTTTGCTGTTGAGCCAAATTGGACGACTGAGGCGAATAGGGTGGGGTGTTTTGATGGGGTCTTCCGCTCTTCTTTGTCTGCTGATTGGATTGTGGCAATTTCTGAGGCATCAAAGTCTGACTATTTAAATACTTTTCCTCATTTTCCTGAGGAGCGTATTAATGTTATTTATCCCTGCTCTCGATTTACCGATGAATCATCCTTGGGAATTAAACCTTTGGCACTGGAGGGCATCAATCCACAACAATTTTGGCTTAGCGTCGGTACTATTGAGCCTCGAAAAAATCAACGTCGATTAGCGCAATCCTATGCAACCTACCTCAAGCATGGAGGAGCCCGCTTCCCTTTGATTTTGGCTGGAGGCGAGGGATGGTTAATGGAGAATTTCGAAGACTATTTGACTGAACTTGGTGTGCGTGAGCATGTCATCTTGACTGGTTATATTTCGGATGATGAGTTAATTTGGCTTTATAGGAATTGTTATGCCAATCTCTATCCTTCCCTTTTCGAGGGTTTTGGGTTGCCGGTTCTTGAGGGCATGCAATTTGGTGCTGCCACGCTTGCCTCCAATACTTCTTCCATTCCCGAGGTTGCCGGTGATGCAGCAATATTGCTCGATCCTAGCGATATTGAAATTTGGGCAAAGGCTATGCTGGATCTAGAAAAAAATAAAAGTCAAAGAAGCTTGATGAAGCAAAAATCATTAGAGCAGGCTGAAAAGTTTAATTGGAAGAAAAGTGCCAATACTTTGCTTGAAACTTATCAACGAGTATTGGCGATCCCCAAAAGAAATTCCCAGAAACAATGAGTGGATTATTCGTGCACTTAATAGCGCTAATTCATGAATTATTTAACAACAAATAAAGTGAACCTTCCAATTGTTACTATTGCCGTCCCATCCTTAAATCAAGGAGCTTTTTTAAATAACGCACTAGAGTCTATATTTAATCAAGACTTGCCTGTGGAAGTTTATGTAATGGATGGAGGATCAACTGACTGCTCGGTAGATATTATTCGCAATTGGGAACCTCGACTTTCTGGATGGAGAAGTGGCCCGGATCTCGGGCAAGCTGCTGCAATTAATGAGGGAATATCTCTTGGCTCTGCTCCATATGTTTGCTGGCTCAATAGTGATGATCGTTTTTTGCCGGGCTCCTTGCAAAAATTGTGCAAAGAGTTAGAGCAGAGCCCCCTGGTACCTGGGGTGTATGGGAAGGCTTGGAATGAGTTATACCCCTCTGGTAGGTTAGCTTCTGTGTGGGTGGAGTCATTTAGTGCCTCTAGGCTTGCAAGGCGTTGCATTGTTTCGCAACCAGCATCTTTAATTAGAAGATCAGCATGGGAAAAGGTTGACGGACTTGACGAGAAACTTCAAATGGCTATGGATTACGACTTATGGTGGCGTATTTTTAAGCAACTTGGCCCTTTATTATTCGTCAATGAATACATTGCCGTTAATTCGATTCATCAAGCAACCAAAACAAATACGCGCAGGCGGTTGCATCATCAAGAGGCAATGATGGTTGTCCGAATGCATTACGGGTCTCTTCCTTTAAAGTGGTGGTTATATATGCCTTATTCTGTATGGTACAAGTCTTTG
>CAIYZI010000186.1 GCA_903930665.1 uncultured beta proteobacterium | reverse complement strand
GAAACTTGCCTGACCATCGCACAAATTCATTATTCATTATATTTAAAAGTAGTCCCAATTTTTCTTCAAAAATTTGGTCGTAATCCTGAAAATGAAAACCGAATAGAGGAAGAGCAGTTCCACTAAATCGAATCCCTAAGTAGTTTGTATCAACGCGGCATCTAAATTACCCCACAAGGGTGACTTAGATGCCGTTTTCGTATACATTTATCGAATGTCAAACTGCATTCTTTGTAAAGATGAGCTTAAGCCCGAAGAGGGTACCCTTATTTGGCGTGGAGACGATTGCCGCGTTATTTTGGTTAATGACCCCGATTTGCCTGGATTTTGTAGGGTAATTTGGAATCATCATGTCAGAGAGCTATCAGATCTTACTTATGGTGAGCGAGAGCTGCTGATGAACTTGGTGAATGCGGTTGAAGAAGCTGTGCGTCATGTGATGCATCCAGATAAAGTTAATTTGGCTGCTTTGGGCAATCAAGTGCCTCATATTCATTGGCATGTGATCCCCCGCTACAAGGATGATGCTTTTTTCCCGGGATCAGTATGGTCCGCCAGAACTCAGCAAACTTTGGGATCGGCCTTAGAAGAGCGAAGGCTAAAAACTCTTGATCTGCCTGCCGCCATTAAATCGGCAATTGCAGCGCTATCATGAGTGCTTAAAATTTTCTGGTGGGTAGTTAAATGCCTCTGAGATTGAATAAATTGATTATTATTTGATTTAGGCTTAACAAAAATTACATTAAGAGACATTTATGACATATACAGCAAGCGAAAAACGCAAAAGAATCTTTGCAATCTTTGCCGCATCATCCGGCAATCTTGTGGAGTGGTTTGATTTTTATATTTACGCCTTTTGTGCGATTTATTTTGCACATATATTTTTTCCTAAGGCCGATCCCACGGTTCAGTTATTAAGTACTGCTGGTGTTTTTGCAGCAGGGTTCTTAATGCGGCCTATTGGTGGTTGGTTATTTGGGCGAATTGCTGATCGTCATGGAAGAAAAAAATCTTTAGTGATTTCTGTAATGATGATGTGCGGTGGATCTTTAGTCATCGCTTGTTTGCCGGGTTATGACAGTATTGGAATTTGGGCGCCAGCCCTCCTTTTATTGGCCAGACTCTTCCAGGGACTTTCTGTTGGCGGCGAGTATGGAACAACCGCTACATACATGAGCGAAATTGCCATGAAAGGTCAGAGAGGTTTTTACTCATCCTTTCAGTACGTCACATTGATTGGCGGTCAGTTATTAGCGGTTTTGGTGATTCTCATCCTCCAGCAGTTTTTGGATGAAAGTCAGTTAAAAGATTGGGGATGGCGTATCCCATTTGTAGTGGGTGCATTGGCTGCGGTCATTGCGCTCATGCTGCGTAAAACACTTACAGAGACCGCTGCTAATTTGGCAAGCGAACATAAAGATGCTGGCAGTATTAAGGCATTGTTTCGTGACCACAAGAAAGCCTTTTTCACAGTTTTAGGCTATACCGCAGGTGGATCATTAAGTTTCTACACGTTTACTACGTATATGCAAAAGTACTTAGTGAATTCTGCCCATATGTCGATTAAAACCGCTAGCGGAGTGATGACAGGATGTTTATTGGTCTATATGTTGATGCAGCCAGTCTTTGGTGCATTATCTGATCGTATTGGCCGTAGGAATAACATGTTGTTATTTGGCGGTTTAGGAGCTATTTGTACGGTTCCCATCATGATGCTTTTACAGGGGGTTACTGATTCTTGGTTGGCTTTTGCGATTATTGTTTTTGCCTTGGCGATTGTTAGTTTTTATACTTCAATTGCAGGTATTGTTAAAGCAGAAATGTTCCCTGTTGAAGTAAGGGCATTGGGCGTAGGCCTATCTTATGCGATTGCCAATGCAATTTTTGGTGGGTCTGCAGAATTTGTAGCGCTTAGTTTTAAAGCTGAGGGTTATGAGTCAATGTTTTATTGGTATGTCACAGCGATGCTAGTAATTGCTTTTGTAGTGAGCTTCCGACTTCCTAAGAAGCCACCATACTTGCTAAACGATCATTGAGTTTTTTTACGAACTAAAACCACTCTCGGGTGGTTTTTTTCGTTTTAATGTCTCAATAAGTGTGAGAATAAAAAGATGAGTAAATCCATACAGACAACTGACCCACTTTTAAAGCGGGCGGCAAGCCTAACAATGGGCAAAGCATTGCGTAAGACATATCCGCTTCAAGAGCATGAATTCATTAAGGCTAGACCTAGTCATTTCAGTTCAAACGCGATACTTGAGAAATCCAATATGGATCGGCTTTCCGAGCTCATTCCTATTCGTTATGGACGCATGTTAGCGAGCCCATTTACCTTTCTTCGAGGTTCGGCTGCACTGATGGCTGACGATCTATCTAGAACGCCAAATAGTGGAATTTATGTTCAAGCATGCGGGGATTGTCATTTGCTCAATTTTGGCGCCTTTGCAACGCCAGAGCGTAAATTAGTATTCGATATCAATGATTTTGATGAGACCTTGCCAGCTCCTTGGGAGTGGGATATTAAGCGCCTAGCAGTGAGTTTTGCGGTGGCTGCTCAAGATAATGACTTTAATAATAAGGATGCAAAGATGGTCTCTAAAGTCTGCGTGCAGGCATATCGAGAGAATCTTCGGAAATATTCAAAAATGAGTCCATTAGATGTTTGGTACGAGCAAATGGATTTGACGAAATTTGCTAAGGATGCGCCTGATAAAAAAGCAAGACTTTATCGAGAGGGAATTATTAAAAAAGCCCAAGGCAGAGTAGCAGAGTATTTATTTCCCAAAATTACCACTGAAGTTGATGGAAAGAAGCGATTAATAGACCAGCCGCCACTGATCTATCATTTAAATAATAAAGATATCGATGGTATTACGGCGGAAGCCTTGGAAGACTATCGTCTTTCATTGCCAGATGATCGAAGGGTTTTATTTGATCGTTACCAATTAAAAGATATCGCCGTGAAAGTGGTGGGAATAGGAAGTGTAGGGACACGCTGTTTTGTCGGTTTATTTATGACTCCCGATGATGAGCCTTTGTTACTTCAAATAAAAGAAGCGCGGCCTTCAGTTCTAGAGCCTTACGCTGGAAAAAGTGAATATGAAAAACATGGACAAAGAGTAGTTATTGGGCAGCGCTTGACACAATCCTCATCTGACATTTTCTTGGGATGGGTTAGAGGTCGTAATGGCAGGGACTTCTTCGTTCGGCAATTAAGAGATATGAAAGTCTCTATTTCCTTTGAAGAAATAATGCCCTTGAAATTAAAACGCTATGCCAAGTTTTGTGGACAAGCTTTAGCCCGGTCACATGCAAAGTCTGGTAACGCAGCAATGATTTCCGGTTACCTAGGAAAGTCCGATGTATTTGATGAGGCAGTTAGTCAGTTTGCTCTGCAATATGCAGAACAAAATTCCAAGGACTATCAATCCTTGGTTGACGCTGTAAATTCAGGCAATATTAAAGCGATTATTGAGTCTGACTTAAAGCCCCTTGCTTAGACTTTTGACTTATATGTGGCAACATCAATGGACTGTTATAAACGGTCCATTGATGTTGCTTTATATGCCCAGTAGCTTAAAACAGCTTATTTAGCGTTAGCCCAATAGTTTGAATGGTCGCAGTGCTAGTTCCTATTAAAGATCCTGTAGTGGGTGGCTTGGAAAAAGGGGAGTCACGATATAGACCAAAATTGGGAATAATGGATGTGGAAAGCCCCTCGGCACTAGAGACCACTACCTAGCAGGTAGTTCTAGCAAGAGACTAAGACGGCACTTTGTTTTTAGCATGCCATTCTTAATGAGTATCTATGGCAGCGTATTGCAACCATATGTGCCAATGCTCATCTGATTTGACTTTATTTCTCAGCTCAACTCTTTGAGGCCTTTATTAATAAATAATCTCGACAAGTTCTTGCTTAAAGATAAAACTTGAGTTTTGCTGAAGCTATTTGGTTCAAATAGCCAGATGTCGAGGTTTGAACATCGTATCGAATATTAAGTTCTAGGTCTTTTTGTAGCATTCCCCCAACCCCAATACCACCACTATATAACCATGGAGAAAGCTGTAATCCATAAGTGGTAAAGGCATCTCCACCACCTGCATAACTCGATGTGAGTAATACCTTTCGATTTAGAACGTTATAGCCCGCAGCTAAATTTGTGGAGAGCTTAATTTTGGGAAGAAACTCATAATCCCATTTAAGTCCAGCTGTTGTATACAACTCATTCCATGCTTGATTATTGACATTTAAATTTAACGCTCCAGCATTCGATTCTGAGTAAGCGTTAGATTGAACTGTTAAATAATCTGCATGTACAAATGGCGTAAATCGATTTTGATCATCAACATCAAAGTATTGCTGCAAGCCTGTTCCAATATGTCCGGTATAGCTGCTGTAACTTGAATTTGCAGTTACACCGTAAAAATTAATATTGCGTGAGCCCGTATTTTGATTAAGAGCTCCATTGGCTTGATAGCTCCAATTGAGATCTTTTGAAATAGCATAATTACCATAGGCTCCAACCTGATAACTATTGATATTGAGATTGCTTGGTGCCCCTGGATTATTGGCGCTGATAGAGTTTGTTGAGACTCCAAACGCAAGACCTAAATTAGTACGCGGTGATACAACGTAATCCGCACCTAAAATCAGTCCGCCAGTATTGCTTGAGTATCCGGCAACATTGCCAAAAGTTTGCTGATTTCCCCATGCGCCATAAGCCTTGCCCCATACGTCACGGTTCCCCAGTATCTCGTCGCCGTTTCCATTACCCAATAAATGATTCTGACGAGTTGACACAAATTGACTAAAGCTTCGTTGTGAGCTAGCTGTTGCTTGCGAGCCCGCACCTGCCAGCAGTGGAATGGTTTGACTGATCGCATTTGATTGTGCGGTGCCGTTGAGATTATCAAGTGCTGTTAAAACTGGAGCCATTGCTCTGGTAAGACCCAAAGATGTAGTGGCCATATTCCATAAGCTATTGGCTGCTCCTGCAGCGGCTGGGTTATTAGCGGTAGAGACCACCCCAGTGTATGGCGCAATTTGAGTAAGGTAAGTGTAATAGCCTGTAGGGGTAGCGGTAGCCGCATCATAACCTGCCAAAGTCATCGTTGCAGTTGAATTTATACCTGTAATTTCTCCGTAAGATGCGTTTACAGTAGCGCTTCCATTATTGATAGTCGCAAAGAGAACCTTACCCTGAGGGGTAATGGAGCCCAACTCTGTAAAAGCAATTGCGCTACCGCTAGGGCCAACACCTATACCTGTAAAGTAGCTGCCGTTATATCCATTGATCACAAATCTTCCTGGTGACGTGCTGCCAAATAAAGAGGTGCTCACCATCTTCCAGATCGTTCCGGGAGTCCAGCTATAGACCGGGTTTGCATTGCTTACAGGAATCGTTATCGCTTGGGGTGGGGTAAAGGTGCTAGGGCTATAGGGAAGCATGTATGCCCAATGGGTCACTAACAAACTCGTCCCTGTGATCATTTGCATTTCCATTTCGTTAATGCCGCCTATATTTTCAAATTGCCCTAAACCGAGTGTGGTCGCTCCTCCCCCCGTTGGCGTGAAAACAATGGCAATTGCTCCAGTAGGCGAGACCTTACCACTCATGGTGCTTTGTGATGGAGAAGGTATCCCTGCTATTTTTAGCGTGGCATTACTAGAACCGGTAAACGTTGTGGTTGCGCTACCAGATGGCGATGTTACCAATAGACCATTCCATAGGGTTTGATCACCTATAGGAAATGGATTTGAAAAGCTAGAGCTTGAAGATCCATAGGCAAGCATATTAGGTACTGGTACGTACCAATTGGAGTTATTAATAAGGGTGAAGTAGTCGGTAGTTTGGGCCCAACCACTCTCGCAGAATCCAGCTAACAGCACGGTGATTAAAAGCAGTGCTACCTTTGCTATTAAATTTTTCATATTTAATAAATGCATATCAATTTCTTAGCACCAATATAGACTGAAAGTGGTGGATAAGAAGCGCTACCTAATCTATGGCGCATCATCTAGAAGTCAGCCTAAAAAATTGGAGAGTAACACTATCGCATGGACAAAGAGTTATCAAAAATAAATCTGCACCATTACTCGTCCCAATTAAAGTAATCGATCGGATTGCTTTAGATAATTCTGGTAGCTGCTTGATGCTTTGGCTAATATCGTTCAGTGCCAGAGGCTTAAATCATCTGGCTCTTAGGATAGCTTTTTAAGTGCCTCAAGATATTTCTCGGGGCTAAGCTGCCCGCCTTCACGTTGCGCTTCCCACATCACTTGACCAAGGCACTCCATCATTTGATGTTGTGCTTCATGTTCAGAACCTAATTTCTTGGTAAGTTTTTGTGCAATCTCCCGAATTCCTGGGGGCTGATCAATGGAGATCTGCTCACTAATGGATAGGTGCATAGAGAGGTGCAGGAAGGGGTTTGTTTCGCCGCGTTCAGGCGTATAGTCTTGCTCAAGCGCGCCTTCGGGGTTTGCTAAGAGCGCATGATATTCGGGGTGCTGCTCCATCCAATCACTTGCCATTAGCTCCATTGGCGTCAGTATATGATTTTCAGTTTTCTTCTTCCAGGTATCACAAAAGAAGCGACGGACTTCTTCACGGGTTGGATTAAATATCGCCACGAACTTTTCCTTTACCAGTTTTTTCTTTGAAGCTGCACAGTGGTTCAACAATACACTGCGCACAATCTGGATTACGTGCTTTGCAGGTATATCTGCCATGCAGGATAAGCCAATGATGTGCGTCTTGCAAAAACTCTTTTGGCACACGTTTGAGTAGCTGCTCTTCTACTTTGACAACATCTTTTCCTGGTGCTAACCCTGTTCGATTTGAAACCCTAAAAATATGTGTATCCACTGCAATAGTAGGCTGACCAAATGCCGTGTTGAGGATGACATTTGCGGTCTTTCTACCGACGCCTGGTAGAGCTTCAAGTTCTTCCCGGGTTTGGGGAACTGCTCCATGATGGTTTTCTAATAGAAGCCGGCAAGTCTCTTGAATATGTTTGCCTTTGGAGTTGAATAATCCAATGTGTTGAATATATGGCTTAACCCCTGCCTCGCCAAGGTCCAACAATGCTTGTGGAGTGTTGGCAATTTTGAATAATTTTCGCGTACCTTTATTGACCGACACGTCAGTTGCTTGCGCAGAGAGCAGTACGGCGATGAGGAGTTCAAATGGAGAGCTGTATTCCAGCTCAGTTTCCGGATGTGGATTATTCGCCTTTAGTTGCTCAAAAAATGCGCGACGTTTTTCTAAATTCATCATTTTTTCTGCTGAGCGCGAGCAATAGCTGCAGCAATAATAGCGCGTTTGCGCTCTTGCTCTTTTAGTGCGACTTCAGAGTTTGGTAACTCTGCATTGAGAGCAATCAATTTAGCCGCAGCCTTTTTAGCGAGACGTTCTTCGTTGTCTCGATGCTCTCGCTCTAATCTCTCATCTCGCGCTTTGTAGCGCTCTCTGGCAATATTTGCTAATGCAGGTGACCAAGCATTCCACCCAGATTGATCACCAGTGACATCAATCATGGTGATGCAGTCCACTGGGCAGGGCGGTATACAGAGATCGCATCCAGTGCACCATTCGGCAAGAATAATATGCATTTGCTTTGATGCGCCCACTATCGCATCAACAGGACATGCCTGAATACATAAAGTGCAACCAATGCACTTCTTGGGGTCGATGAATGCGACTGGCCTAGGCCGCTCTACACCACATTCCAAGTCAATTGTGGGGTGCAATGCAAATGCATCTTGAGGGTAAATAGGCGCAAGAATCTCACTAAGCCTCATTATTCCTTCAATGCCACCAGGAGGGCATCGATTAGGGAGTGCATCCCCTGTCGCCATAGCTTTCGCATAAGCTCGACAGTCAGGATAGCCACACTTAGTACATTGAGTTTGAGGAAGTGCATCTTCCAAGCGATTGGTGAGCTCGTTCGCTTGATGAATATTCATTGCTTGATAAAGCGCTGCAAGAAGTAGTGGTCTTTTGAACCACTACTTATCTCGATTTACTTAGCCGCTAATTTAGGAAGTCTAGCTTTAGTTTTTCTTTGTGCAGGTTGATGCTCGCGAATAAAGGCTTTGATTTTTGGATATACTTTTTCACGCCAGCGACGACCAGCAAAAATACCGTAGTGACCTGCTCCCATGACTTCGTAATGGTCTTTATCGTTTTTAGGTATTCCAGCGCAAAGAGCGTGTGCAGAGCGAGTCTGACCGCTTCCTGAGATATCATCCAATTCACCTTCAACGGTGAGAAGGGCGGTTTTCTTGATATCTTGTGGTTTCACTAACTCACCACCTACTGTCCATGTGCCATTAGGCAAGGCGTAGTCTTGGAAAACAGTTTTAATGGTATCTAAGTAGAACTTGGCATCCATATCCAACACGGCGTTGTACTCATCGTAGAACTTGATATGAGACTCTGCATCTTCCTCGTCACCACGCACCAAGTTATGGAAATAATCCCAGTGGGATTGCAAGTGATTTTGAGGGTTCATAGCGATAAAGCCAGTGTGCTGCAAGAATCCTGGATAGACGCGACGACCAGAGCCTG
>CAIYZI010000185.1 GCA_903930665.1 uncultured beta proteobacterium | reverse complement strand
CTCGCCGCCCTGAACCGCCACGGTGGAGGCGTTCATGGCCAGCTGGTTGGCCTGGCGCGCACTGTCGGCGTTTTGCTTGACCTGGGCGCCGAGCTGTTCCATGGACGCTGCGGTTTGCTCCAGTGCACTGGCCTGCGATTCGGTGCGGCTCGACAGATCCTGGTTGCCCTGTGCAATTTCGGCCGACGCTGTTGCCACGCTTTCAGATCCCCGGCGCACGTTGGAGACGACACTGGCGAGCTTGGTTTGCATATCTTTGAGCGACTGCAGCAGGAGCGCTGTTTCTGTCGTTCCGTTGGCGTCGATGTGTTGGGTCAGATCCCCCTGTGAAACGGCCTTGGATACGCCTACCGCTTGCTGGATCGGCCGCACGACCGACCGGGTGATCCAAATTGCAGACCATATTGCCAATACAAGACTCGCGCCACCGACCGCAGCAATCACAAACGTCAGTTGTTCAAGGGAGGCCAAGGCGGTGGTCTTGTTTTCAGCCATCAAGCCTGCTTCGTAATGCACCAGGGCTTGCACGGCATCGTAATACTGCTTCTGCATCGGTCCCATTTCAGCAAGCAGCATGGTCTTGGCAAGTTCCTGCTGCCCCGCGAGCACCTGCGCATTAAACTTTGTTTGTAATGGCAGGTAAGTGGTCCGTACCGCAATGACTTTGTTGATCAGAGCTTTGCCGTCTTCGGTAGAGATTGCTTCGGCCAGGAACTTGACACGGTCTGCATTGTCGGCGGCCAGCTTCGAGTTGCCGTCGAGCTCTAGTTTGATCTCCTCAGCGTCAGAGAGAATCAAAACTTCGCGCTGCGCCCGAGCGATAGCGTTCAGGTTGTCAGTGACGGCGTGCAGTGAATCTATCTTGGGGTAGCGATCGTCCATCACCACTGCAAAGTTCTTGCCGGTCCCCTGTACTTTGACCAGAGAAATCACGCCCATCAGCACAATCAGCAAGGCCATCAATCCGAAACCCATGCGCAAGCGCGTTGAGATTTTTAAATCCAGCATAGTCACCTTTTTAAAATTTCTGTTCGTCGCATTTAATTCGTATAGGTAAGCAACGAGGTCACCAGTGATCTGCGGCGAACTGCACCATTAACGATTTTGCGGAACTCTCTTTCAGGCGTCGATCAACTTCAGCGGCTTCAAGCTTGAAGAATGCAATTCCACTGTCGCTCTTAGGAAATAATCGAAAGGAGTAGGTGTGAAATCCTATAGATGTTTCCAGCTGGCTTAAATCTTCTATAGGCCCACGAAGCATTTCAAAAAAATTCCGCTGACGAGGATCACGCTGGATTTTTTGGTAAACCACCTCAACATCTTGGCGCCTGCCTTCCAGCAATTGCATGATGTTGCCGTTGGAGAAAAGGGTCATTCCCAACACGCGGCAGTCGTCATTGGCAAGTGCTACTTTTTCCATGAATCTGGGCAATTCTTGCCCGTACTCGTTGATGTAGGCGCTAACGTATACGAGCTGTATGAGGTGCATTTCAGAGCCAATATTTTGACGAGCAGCAACGTAACGCCGCTAATGCATTTATTTTGACTTTTATCAATTTTTCCGAAGCACACAGGTTCATACCTGTTGCTTTCTTGCGTCGGTGTTCTCACGACAACGACATCACGAATGGAGTTGGGCGCAATTGAGTTCGAACGCCTGTGCTGACTGCGCAGAAAGAATAAATCTAGATTACGGTGCGCCGCCATCATGCGATCTCGCTGGTGAAGTCTCAACGACTGGCTCGCGCATTGATTCAATGTCGTCGTGCGCCAAGCGGCACTTTTGAATCGCCCGTGGCAGTCATTTAATAGAACTAAACAGACCGTTGTATGAACCAGTGTGTTGCTGCCAGTCGTTCTCGGTGACAGCATAAAAAGTCAAAAAAACATGGCGATATATGCTTTATTCGCTGGTTTATGTCTCGACAGCCGCAGACAAGCTGTCCAAAGAATCACTTTGCGGCATTACCGACAAGGCAGTCGCGCGAAATGGCTCTTTAGGTATTACTGGACTTTTGCTGTATTGCGACGGCAACTTCATGCAGTGCCTTGAGGGATCTAAAGACGCAATTGACTTTGTGGTGAAGTCCATTGCTTCGGATCGTCGTCATTTGGGTCTTTTTGTGCTCTGGGAAGATGAGATTAAAACGCGAGAATTTGGAGCCTGTGCAATGGCTTTATGCACACCGGACACAGATTCCAAGGGCTTGACCCATGTTCAGGAAGTAAGCGATTGGTTCAACCTATTGGATGCAAAAAGCAAGAGCCACTCGCAAATTTTGCTAGACGGATTCTGGCAAACGAACGCCGTTGGCAATTGCAGATAACTTCGCAAATAGCTTGGTCCTTGAGTCGGCAAGCTCGATGCATCGGCATTAAGCGAGCTTTTGGTGTGCGCCTATGCGTCCGACAAAAAAACAACAGGTGTTTATGAGTGAACACTGCTGTTGCATTTGGCAACGACACTAGTCTGCGATTTAAACGCAGCGTACGAAGCCGTTAATGGTCGATGCTTGTTGGCGGCGAAAAGTGCCGCTATTCATAGTCGGAAATATGGCTTGCAATCAACTACAAAAGCAAATCAATAAATGCACGAAGTTCCGTCTCCAAGCTCTGCGCTTCAAACTGTTTTCTCCGCACAAAGAAACGCTCTGGATACCAGGGCCTACTACCGTAACCCGATTTGGGCGCCGGGCGTTCGGCTTTTGAGCAAGCTTCACTTTTCCACCAAAGCGCTGCT
>CAIYZI010000184.1 GCA_903930665.1 uncultured beta proteobacterium | reverse complement strand
GGGGCATGAACACCAATGATGACCAATCCTGTATCTCGATATTTGGCATCCCACGCCTTAAGGTAGGGCAGGGTGCGTATGCAGTTGATGCAAGAGTAAGTCCAAAAATCGATCAACACCACCTTGCCATGCAATTGTTCATTTGTTAATGGCCTACTATTAATCCATTCAGTAGCACCTGCTAAGGAGGGCATTTGATCTTTAAGTGATGTTTGATCTAGCTTTGTATTGCTGAGTTGGCTAATTAAAGCCTGCTCTGTCTTGGTGGTATTAAAGTAAGCCAGTTGCGCTAAAAAACGAGTATCCCAACCGAAGGCAATAAACAGGACGCCTAAAACGACTGTTATGCCCAGAATTTTCCGTAGCCACTCTTCTGCACCAAAACCTTTTTTCAGCACACCTAGCACTTTAGTGCCCGCTAATAAAGCAATCCCTAAAGAGCTTGCTGCACCTGCTGCAAATATGAGAAGTAAAAGAGCGCTGTAAAAGTTAACCCCATTTAATGCCGTTCCAGCCAAAACAAGCCCGAGGATAGGGCCAGCTCAAGGCGCCCATAAGAAGCCTACCGCGATACCCAAAAGCAAGGAGCCCTTCACATTGCCTTGTTGATCGGCACGCTCTTGTAATCTTCCTCCAAAATTCACGAATGGACCCATCAATCGTTCAGAGATTGTGGGAAATATCAGAGCAAGACCAAATACCAGCAGGAGTGCCATGGCCACATAGCGCCCATACTGATTGAGTTGGACTAGCCAAGCCCCGCCAATAGCGGCAATACAGGCTAAGACCGTAAAGGTAGCTGCCATACCCAACAAAATAGGTAATCCCGTTCTACGAAACGGCTGATCCGATTTGGCAAAGATGAAGGGAATCACTGGAAGCACGCATGGGGCAAAGATAGTCAAAAGACCGCCTAGATATACCAATATAAAAATCAAAATCACGATTACCTCCTGTTGGTGCCCATCGTTTTATTTATACGCTTGGTTGGTAGGACCAGCAAATAAATGCACATCAATATATTGCCTAGCATCAATTTATTTAAAAAAACGGCGTAGTGTAAGGCCGTGATCCCTTTCATGCAGTAACTCTTTGGGGTTTTTTAAATGAAGAAGTTATCAATCCTATTGGTGTCGATATTAATGTGTTCTGTAGCAGTTGCTTTTTGACTGACGATATGACAGAAGAATTAATGACAAAGGGATCTACGACAAAAGATACGATACCAAAGTAATTTTACGATTTAATATTTTTTAACTATCACCAGAAATTCAAAAGCAATATTCAGATTTTGCGTTTGAAAAAGTAAATGACTTTATGCGAATGTGGCTTTGGAGGCTTAAATTCAACGGGTTGTTAAAAGGCACGCTAATGTATTTATTGACTTACAGGAATAGCTCGGTAATCTAAAAGTAATCCGCCTTCGTGAATACTCTTACTGAGTTGCTCTATGTCAGACTCCGATAAGGGCGTAATTTTTCGATTATCTTGAGGGCGGCTATAAACATGGTTACGCCATTGATAGACTTCATCAATTTGCTCTTTAAAGGTGAAGTGGTGGTTGTTATCGTTATAGTAGTCTGAGAAAAGACCTCTTCCTAAGTAAATGGCATTCGCACCTTCATAGCCATTTTTTTTGCTGCTTACTTCATCGGTATTGGCAAAGTAGGCCCAATCGCCAGGAATAAAGTTATCACTAGGGACTGGATCACTTAGGCGCACTAATTTACCTATGTGGTCGATACTGTCCAGATGATCATGGGGGTCTGGATAGGTCTTTTGATAATCGCTTTCAAATGACCACATGACGCTTGGCTCAATACCCCCTAAAGGATCTCCATTTTTTAATAACCTATTGGTAATGGCTTTATAGGTAATCGGGTCATGCTTTATGCGTTTGTAATAATCTAGAGTGCTAGAGACAATTAAAATTTTAGTGGCCGTATAGCATCCAAAGAAATACTTTCTGGGATGAATGTACATATCCTCCAAGGCTAGATCAAGCGGAAACTTTGGGTTGTATTTGCCTTTAATCCAATAGCGGTTATTCCATTTAGCGGGCTTGCCATCTAACCACATCCATTCAATCGACTCGGTCCAAGCGACGAGATTTTGCCGAATACCGACTTGATCTTTTAGTGCATCTAACTTGCATGCCGAATCTTCAAATTGACTTATTCGACCGTTCTGAAGCATCGATAGGGCAATCTCCTTTTTGGATGCAGTGAGTACTGGAATTTTTTGCTTGCCACGGGGAATTTCAACAAGCTCTTCTTTAATATCAAGATCAGGGCGGTCTATCAGATGAAGTGTGTTTGTCGAATTTGTTGGATTAATTAATGAGAAGCGTAAAAGCCCCAGGTTCTTATCTTCAGAAATCATATATTTAGAGATAGGTATTCCAAGACTGCTTAAATAAGACTGAACGCCAGAGGAAAGGTCATCAAGATTGGTAGCGGGGCAATTAAATAGGATTCCACCGCGTGGTTCTTGTTCTTTTGTATGGGTTTGAGGGCTGGGATCAGTTGCAATGCAGGTCAACGGCATCAATAATGCTAGTAAGAACAAGAGACGTACTTGAATAAAAATCATATGCTGTTAGTAATTCATCTATTTCAACTGCAGTATTAAACACTCCCCATTTTAGTTGGCTCCTTTTGGTCGCTAATGTCAAATAAATACTTCACATTGACTCGCCAATGCTCATGTAGAAGGATTCCAGAATAAAAATCCAATGATTAAAATGAGAAGATGATTCGTTTTATACTTTTAGGAATCTTCTTGGGCTTATTTGTTCCATGCCAAGAATTATTTGCTAGTAATTTGGGTATCTTTATTGCGGGTACTCCTGCTAAAGATGCCCCTTGTAGGCATCGTACCCAGTCTGTAGTATTGATGGGTGGTGGCCCAGACGTTCGCGCTGCTTACACCTGGTTAAATCAAAAAGCCCAAGTTTGTGGGGACAAGCATCTAGGCAAAGCACTTAACTTGGCGGGTAACTTAGTCGTATTGCGCTCCGTAGGCGATGGCTCTTATGACAAGACGATCTTAGAGCTTGGTAACTTTGCCTCCGTTCAAACACTTGTAGTGCCTGATAGGGCAGCAGCTAATGACCCTGCCATTGAAAGCCACATCAAAAAGATCGGAAGAGCACACG
>CAIYZI010000183.1 GCA_903930665.1 uncultured beta proteobacterium | reverse complement strand
CATCGATTGTGCGTCCCCAGTCGAAGTGTTTGTCTCTTTCCACATATTCGTATGCCAGCTCCGTGCCTCGTGCCAGGCGATAGGCAGACTCGGGCCGGGATGGGGCGTCCTTTCCGCTTGCTTCGGCCAGGCAAATGAGCGCGCTCCACCTAGCCAAGTTTTCCTGCCCAATGCGGTTCGACATCTCAACTGCCCGCTCAAAATAGGTGCGGGCCTCCGCTATGCTGGCAGGAAAAATGGACCGCGCCAGAATTTGGTAGGACTCGACTCTGGACTCAGCGTGCTCGCGATTTTGTTCTATAGCCTCGTAGGCCCTGACGGAAACTTCCAGCGCAAAGCTCTTGAGGGCCTCTGTGCGGGCGGCCACGCGACAGACATTCGCCATGGTAGCGGGCCATAAACCCTTCGCCTCATCTTCAAACCAGGTCCGATATGCAGTCAGTGATGTGACGTCTGAAATCGACGCGTCGCGTATCGTCCGTATCCATTCCAGTGCAGCGACCTGGTTGAGATTGAAGACATTGTTGTAGTCTTTGGACCTAGCAGCATTCGTTGCCTTTAGTGCATCGTGGACGGCTTCGCCGAATTCTGCCGGAGTCCTGCCACAGGCAATCTCCGCACTCAGACGGAACCAAGCAAAGACACCGCCCGTGCCCCTGTTAAATGCTTCGGCTTCGGAACTCCCGCTGTAGTGACTCTGCTTCTTCTCCAGCTCTTCTCGGATTTCCTTTGGAGCCAAGTCGATGAGCGTGAGTTGCTTGCCAAGCAAGGCAGCTTCAAGCGAGTACGCCCTCAGTGGCGTAGACCTATCGGAGGCGTACCGCTCCGCCAGTTCTCGCGGTGGGTGCTCTGGCAGGTAACGGCGTATAACGCTTGCCCATGTTATGTCATCACGTGGAAGCACTCGTAGCGCTTGTAGAACAGCGGACGTGACACCATTTAGCACGCTCCATTTATCGCTATGCCCACCTGGTTCTTGCAGTTGAATGCGACGGGAACTCAATGCTCGCATGAGTCTTTCCACCGGCATTGCTGGCAGAGAGTGTCCACCGTCGCACGCTTCAACTGCGAGGCCTAGGATCAGCCAAACATCTCGCGCACCGCGTTCCGCTAGTTGGTCAAGAAGGTCATATCGACCAAGGTCCACAAGCCGACGCGCCAAGATGCCACCTGCGGTCATCGAGAGAGACCTAGGCGTCCACCCTCTGAGAAATATGACTGCGTTCTCCGGCCCCTCCGCAAACAACTTAGCCATTGCGAGTTCGGCCATATCGCTTGCTTCGACGCGCTCATTTCTTTCCTCGCGCTCTTCATGCGTCATCCTCGCCCAGGAATACAGCCAATCGGTCGCCATTCTCAGGCGGCTTCGTGCTTCAGCTACGAATTCCAGACGGCCCGCCAGCAGGCCGGCTTCATACGCGTGATGCGCGCCTGTCCAGGTTCCTCCGAATGTGCGTCGAGATACCAGTTCATCGATGCGGTCTGGAGAAAGAAGTGCAGAGGCAATGTCCGTGTTCCCCTGTATCAGGTCATTCTGACGCTCGACACCGGCGAGCTCGCCGGCCACCTTAAGTGCGAGCTTCGCCGCCGGTGCGTAGCGCTTCTCCTGCAGGCAGGCCTTCAGCGCAAAGGTCAGGCGCTGGACCTCCACATCACGGCGCTCTAGCGGGTTCGAGGTAGGTAGGCCATCAACAGAAAGGGCCAGGTCGACCAACTCATCCATTCGACCCGTGGCAAGAAGCAGTTGAGGAATCGTTGATGCGACGTAGGAGCTGGTGGCGGTTAGGGGCTTCAATCGGTCTAGGAACGTCGCCAACTTTTCTCTGGTTGGCCAAAACCTCTGGCGGAACCAAGTCTCGGAAGGCTCATCCAGGAAGTGAAGACTGCCACCCTTGACCAATAGCGGTCGCCCCAAGTCATAGGCGAAACTTCGTACCGCACTTTCCGTAGTTCCTGAAATCTCAGCTAGTACTGCGATAGGAACGAGCGGTCGCAGCACGGCCAAGCCTTGGCAGATTTGGTCAATCTGTTCTGCTTCGATAGAGCCTTCTCGAAACTTGAGCTTTTCGACTGCGCCCGCCAGCAGTTCGTCAATTGCGCGCTCGACTGTAGAGGGTGATGGCCCGAGCGCCTTCAACATGTCCTTTAACGGCAGTTTTCGGCTTAGTGCCAGCGCCTGAACTCGTGGGTTGGAGCTGCTTAGGAAGTCGAAATCGGCGACATCTGCGTCCGTCGCGTCCGGATAGTAATTTTTGAGATGCTTTGCTGTCTCCAAACGGCTAAACGGGCGTAGCTCAAGGTGCGTCGCGTCGGGAGGAGCTCGCAGATGGTTTTGCCGATGGGTCCGACAAGTAAGGACAAGCTTGACGCCGTCCGGCATCGCCATGCGAATGAGGTCGGGCACGAAGGCCACATCATTGATCTCGGCAGCTGCCATAACGGCGTTGTCCGCCGCGTCAACTATCAAATAGAGATTGGCAACGGGCGTTTTGGCCCGGAGCAGACCGATAGCCTGAGTGAGTCGTGCCACGAACGCACGCATGTACTGCTTGCTATCCGTTCCTCGAGTTGGAATCAAAGGATTGCACAGCCCCTGAGCAGCGAGCTCGTTTGCAATCTGCGGGAGGGCGTCCTTTTGTCGATGCCGGAAGTGTTGGGAGCTTCTGTACAGTCCGTTGCCAAAGCAGTCATAGAGCACCGCTACGGAGCCTTCAGGGAGAGACCTGGAAAGTTGCCATGCGAGGATAGACTTTCCAACTCCTCCTTCTGCATGAAGGACGACGGGTTGAGTCGAAGCCTCCAGAATCGTACGAATCTCTCGTTCCTGCTCGCGGGGAAATGCACCGTCAGTAGGCTCAGCAATCAGACACTTTGCAGGCCATAGGTCCGCCTCGTCGGCCCCAAGTGCACGTAGAACATCGAGGCTACGAATGGACGGGTTTGAGGCATGCTCAGAGGTGGCCTTCTTCGTAACCAGTTCTTTGAGCTGAAGTGGTGCTTCCGAGTCAGCCTCGGCCAAGTATTTTCCAACGTCCTTGAACAGTAAATTGCGTTGATTCCACAGGTCGGGCTCACCTGCTTCAACGGAGAAGAGCCTGAAGAAGTTTGCGGTCTCGCTGTCGAGCCCCTTCACATAACCAAGTAGCGTCTTCGCGACTGACGAATGTCTCGTTAAATTCCCTTCAGCGAGGTCCTTCAGCGACTCGGTTACTTTTTCGTCGATGGGACGGTTGGTCGTGAAGGTGAAGCGCAACTTGTCCTCAAGTTCCTCCCAGGTGAACGTCTTACGCAGTTTGGCAAACCGCTCTGAGAAGCCCTCAAGCGTATTTTTCAGGCCACTGGCTGTCCATGCCTCCAGCACACGTTTCGTGGAATGCTTGAGCTGCACGTAGCGAACGAGGCGTGCGTCCTCCAGTGACTCGCTGCCAAAATAGAACCCCACGTCGATGAGTTCATCACCTTCGTTGGTCGAGCCAGGACCTTCGGCAGCCGATGCGCCCTCGATGGAGATGGCGACCAGGTCGCTTACACCAGGCAAGAGCGAGAGGCAGTGGCGCGCGGCCCAGTGGTAATGAAACTGGTCTCCGTCTCTGGTCGCTCGCACCTTGTCGGAGTCGGTGGTAGTGGCGCCAGCGGTAGTCTTTTTCGAGTTCATGAGGACGAAGAGATTGACCTGGGTAAATGTCCGGGATACGTGCTTTTTGCCTTCGGATGCAGTTGCTGAGATTGAGCAGCATAGCGCACCGAGGCCTTTAGCCGAATGTCAGTCTCGCGCGGCAATCTGGTGCCTTAGATTCGCCTGAAACAGAATTCTTGTTGCTAAAACGGTAACGCGCATCTGTACCAATCTCACCGCCCAAAGCCGCCATTCGCATATGACTGCGACTGGCCCAAACCTGGTACCGAGATCTATTCAGTGGACGGCAGTAATCAGACCAACTCGGACTCTCGGTCTAGCTGAACTATCTAAGTTTCAGCTTGGATCGCACAGCTCCAAAACAGTCACTCGTCAAAGACAGCTACTGCATTGGTGTCGGTCGGTGAAGCTGGACAAGGGACTCCATCGTTTTCAGACATACCGACATCTAAGCGGCATGAAGTCGTGGAAACAGACCAAGCCAACATTAGTTGTACAGTCTTTAAAAATCACCCAATGGTCCCGTTTAGAAGTCAGAAAATATTCCCAACCCAATGGTCAATATTCAACCGTTCAATTTTTTATGGGCACGGCGTGGGCACAGTTTGGGCACGAAATGGGCACAAAACAAAAAGGGCTCAACTATGTGAGCCCTTACTGTTGCGATTTACCGCGTGCTTATTGGTTGCGCGAGAAGGATTTGAACCTCCGACCTTTGGGTTATGAGCCCAACGAGCTACCAGACTGCTCCATCGCGCGGTAGTCCTACATTCTACTTCATTCTGCCTTGATTGCGGCCGCATCTTCAGCAGATATTTCTGCACGATCCACGAGTTCCACCAGCGCCATGGGTGCGTTATCACCAACGCGGAATCCCATCTTCAAAATGCGCGTGTAACCTCCTGGACGAGACTTGAAACGGGGCCCGAGGTCATTAAAAAGTTTCGTCACGCTATCACGATCACGCAAACGATCAAACGCCAAGCGGCGATTGGCCAACGTAGCTTCTTTCGACAGAGTAATCATGGGTTCAATGACACGGCGCAACTCTTTCGCCT
>CAIYZI010000182.1 GCA_903930665.1 uncultured beta proteobacterium | reverse complement strand
TTAGAATGATTCAAAATCAATTAAATAACCGACCTAGAAAACGATTAGGATTTAAAACACCAAGTGAAGTCTTTATGCAATCTTTAAACCGTGTTGCACTTCGTGTTTGAATCCGCCAAGCCTTAAACAGTCGCAATGGCGATCTTTTACATAAATAAGACAAGAAGAGGGAACATAAACCCCTCCTATTTTCCAAGAATCTGATCGCATGGTTTTAATGACGCATACTCCTTATTGAAAAATGCGGCTCTCAATATAGACATATCTGTAACCTTGTTTCGTATCACTGTGTAATAAATATTGAAATCAGGTAAAAAGTAATATCGCACTACTGCGGCATCAAGATCTTTCGAGGTGCCGCACAATATTTTGGTTTTAGATGACCCGTAACGCTCAACAATAAAATCGCCACTAGCACCGCAATCTATGCCATTAAGCGATGCATAATCAGTAGTTCCGTCATATTTACACACGTGAAATATGGCCTCAACTTTACTAACTGTAGAGTCAACCTCAATGAAGTTTTGACCAAATCCTTGGTCATCCCTAGCTATTGCATATACATCAACCTCTGGACTATTCGTGATCTTAGATGCATCCATTTTTCTGGTAGCCATCTTAAATTTCACATCAGCTAGTTTTTCATCCAACTCAACACCGTACCAACCAATAAGCTTCTTGGGTTTTGCGTCCTCTATTTCTTTATTTTTTTGAGCATTAGACTCAAGCTTTTCATTAGCCAAGACAACCATCAATATAACAATTGGTATAGCAATTAGGGCCGCAATAATTTTCCATGCTAGCGAACCAAAACGCCCCCAATTCCAGCGATCTTTAGTAGCGGAGTACAACATTACAAACCCGATGAATATCAGCCCTATACCAATCCACATACCTCAAGCCCTTATTTGTTTGCTAATGCTGTTGTAGTTTTCCAGAGATCACTGCTTAATTTTTCTACCTCGGCATCTGTATATGCATAAGGCTTTTCCTGAATCGTGACCACTCGCCAAAAATTCGGACCCTCTCTACGAACCTCCACATGCAACCGAGAGTCCGGGAATTCAGTCATGGTTCCATATACATCCCAAGATTCAAATCCATCTTTAGTTGAATACTTTCCACCATCACTAAATTGCATAGTTTTCTTGGAGGCCGAGACAAACGCATTTGTATAACCACCAAGAGAGATATCCGCACTCTCAAGTCCCAGGATGGCTACTGCATGTTGAGTGACCTCTGTAAACGTGTAGATAGGCTGCTGATCAGAATTTTTTGTTGCCGAATACTTCCAGATTGCACTAATTCTTGCGTCGATTTTTGTATATGGATTTTGCCAAGTGTAAGGAGGTGAACTAATAGCTTTACTGATTTGCTGCTCATCCTGCTTGCCAATTGCTGATAAGCCTATAACTACGATATACATGATGACTATCGCCACTATAGCCAATATCATTCGACCCTTAGAGAGCGGGGTTGCATAAACCTGACAATCTAACTTTTCATCGTAACTTGTTTGTTTGCGGTCTTTAACTCTGGAATACTGATTCCAGAATGTAAACAACGAAACCAATGGAAATGCCAAGCCATAACCCTTAATCCACAATCCCAGGGATCGACGAAACCAGTCGCCCCCATCCATCTCGCCTTTTATTTTTTCGACCTTGAGATTTAAAAGATGCTTACCCAGTGAATTACCGAAGAACTTACAGATGATTGCATCAACTAATAATGCAATTGGTACATAAATCATACCCATTACATAATCGTTATTAGGCATATTTAAAATGGACGTATAACCTGCCGAATATTTTGAGAATAATGGATTCAAAATCATCCCCAGAATCATTATTTCGAGATATAGATCGAAATTTCGAGCAAAAAATCTTCTCCACGGTCCGGCCAGAGTTTTTTCGAGGGCTAAATTTTCCATACTTTCTCTATTCTTATAATTGCTATATGTAAAAGGATATAGGAATCAATATTAAACTCCAACTAGTTCTCTACCTAATAAAATCCACTATTCAGATTGCTTCAGAAATAAGCCGGCTTCATAAAGCCTTTGAATTGCTAGTTTCTCCAAGTCTCTTCTATTAGCCACCAAAACAATCTGAATAAAAGACATTAATGCAAATGCTTGCGAAAGCCTTAAAACTTCAATAATTTCCTCATTTGAGTAATTGGGGTCAATAGTCTTACCGTTAACCCTCCTGGCAATCTGCTGAAAACCCCCATGGGTATAGCTACTCATCGCAGACCAAGCCTGTTTCTTGAGATTTGATAACGCCCCACTCCTAAAGGACTCTAATTGCTCGATTTCCTTTAAGGATTGGCCACAGCTTCTGGAAAACTCATCGCGCTCAAACGCAAGGAGATCCTGATCTGTCCCGCAATCTTTGAGCCATACAGCCCGAACAAAAGTTTCAAACAATGGTCGCGCTAAAGCGAATGCAGCACCATATACCCGCTTTTCAATTAAAGCAGTTATTCCTGTGAAGTGATCCAAAACAACATCAAAAGCTGCTATAGATATCAGCAGCCTCTTATTCACCGGAAAAGGTATTCCATCTAAGCTTGAGATGGCCCAAGTGTGGATATCTTTCGACTCTTGGAGAACCTCTTCTAGAGATTTTTCTTTTGGACTCACTTATTACTGTGGGGAATTTTTTAGGGCAACCGTTATTTTTAAGTAACGGTTGATGATGAAGTAGGACCCAGAACCCATTACCATTAATACTATAAAGTGAAAATCTTCCAGCCCAATAATGCAATTACCAGCCAAGCGATTATAAAAAACTCTAACCCTCTAATGCGCCAACACAGATTTATCCATAAAATTTTACAGAATCCATATGAAGGATTTCCGATTGATTGCATAAATTCTGCATCATTTCGCCTTGAGACATCAAAGTAATTTGAATCAAGTGGGCTATGGTTATAGGGACATTTATCCTTAACTTGCTCATATTCTTCGCGCAAACAATCAATATCATTCCAGCTAATAGACAGCCCATCACCAAGCTTTTCAAGCAGAAGCTCAACCTTTAATCTTAAGTGTGTTAAGGACTCAGCATTCCTGTGCAAGGACTCTGCCTTAATTCCTGTTGCAGACCCCCACTCAATAAGACTGACCACCAATAAGAATAGCCCCAAGCAAATCGACATCCAATCTAGTGCCTTATCAGCTTCAGACCCGGATACCACATAAGTCTTCTCAAAAATTGGTACGGCTATAGTAGCCGCAGATAAGAGCGCCAAGCTAATTGTCGAAAAGATTTCCTTAGTTTTATAACGACGAGCTGCGTTATACCTAGAGGATGATGTTCTCCAGATAGTTGTTCTTAATTTATCTAGAAATTTTTTCATATTTACATTCATTAGAGTGCGGACCCACCTAAAATATTAAGGTTATTTACTCTGTTGAAACATCAAGTGATTGTCAACAGGTATCGATGCCATGCATCGAACATGCTTAAGCTATGTATGGAGCACTTCCGCCTTTTAAATAATTAAAAGGGTACTGCAAAATGCAGTAGGCGAGTCCGCAATTCATATCTTACCCCATCTATCCGTAATTAATACCTTCATCTACCTGCATAGATGCAAGATTACGTAAAACATACCTTAAATAACGTTGATTAATTTGCCCATCACTCAGTTGCTCATTCGGATCAATCCTACCCCTATCACCAAGAAATCTAATTTTTTCCTCTACAGTAATAATTTTGTCGTAATCCCTTACATATCCCCCATTTACATTAAATTTCATCTCCCAATATGCTCTGCGAATTTTCTTTAAATTATCGGGAGGTCTGCAATTAAATTCCTCCAACCTTAGAAACAATCCAGCAATAACTCCATCCAGATGATGCAAAAGAGTTAAATCATTAATTTGATTGAAATAAGCTATCCAACCATATCTTCGCTTATCTCTGATTGCTCCAGTCAATCGATCGTTCAATTCCAATATAAAAATTTCTTTTAATCGATCTTCGGTCAAGTATTTGAACTTTGTTAATTTTCTTTTTTTGTTGTGCTTGAAATCACTAAACTGGGCTGCAATAGACTGAATAAATGCTTCAACAGTACTCGACCTAACGGTAATTTTTCCATCTGAGAAAACATAACCTAAATACGAAAATTGCATACGACTTGAATGCATCTGCGTCTTTGGCGAGCTCAGGGAATGTAAACATAAACCTCGTCTTTTTAATCTTCCCAAAAGAGATTTATATGCCTTCATAACTCTTTCTGAACTTCCTATTATCAATACGTCATCCACATAACGATGATAAGAAACGCCTACAAATTCATTCATCAACTTATCAACATTTTGCATATATATTGAAGCTAAAATATTTGAAATCGATAAGCCTTGGGGAACTCCTTTTTCAGTCTTAAAACCCTCCCTGGCAGACCTTTGAGAATTTTTTGAAACTGTGGGGGTAATCAAAGACCTTTCAATTAACTTCATGGCAGATTTCGACTTTATTCGGTCATTAAGAATTTTTAGCAAACGATCTCTTTGTATTGAGTCGTAGAATACTTTGATATCTGTACTACAAACCCACACATCACCGGAAGCACTCCCAGCAAGATTGGTTGCAATTTCACGAATATAAGTACTGGCTGTATTTTTAGGTACGCACTCTGGATAGATGGCAGCCAAAAATCTGTTCAGCTGACTCAAAATAACCCTGTCTCTTATGGTTGGAATGCTTATCACCCTTGGCTCTTTACCTCTGCCTTTAATCCTTAATAATTCAAGATAGGGTGTAAAAAAATATTTCCCAGATTTACATTTTTTTGATGCCAGCTGAAATTGTTCGGCCGATCTATCAAAAAACTGTCTCCCATTAACTCTATCTAAACCTTTACCAGCAGTCTCTAGAAATCTTTCATTGAAAAGTTGTTGTAGTAATTCTGAAGAAAAAAGAGTGTCAAATAAATTCTCATCACTTAACACCCCTTCAGAGTATTGAATCTCTTCAGCTATTGGTGCTTTTCTCATGCTTTAATCATACCGCTATAAGTTAGCAAAGACAGGTACTCTCCATAAACCAACCTATTTTTCTCATCGATAGAAAGACAAAACCCCCACCATTTCTGATGAGGGTTTGCTTTCTGGTGGGCCCACCAGGACTTGAACCTGGGACCAAAGGATTCCGGTTTGTGTAATTTTCATTACTCCCTGGACTATGCCTTCATCATATTGATTGCTCAACTTAGATGGGTGCCGTCTAGTCTCTACACGTTCAACAATACTTTCGCATTGAAGCTTCGCTCGGCGTTGCCATATTCGTTTAAAACGATTTATGCATTTATTAAAAACACATGAATTCGTTTAAACGAGTTTAGGTTTCTCCGAATTTGACACCATTCACACAGCGACTTTCGTCATCTGGTGCACAACTTTCGCTATGAGTCCTCTGCTCTAACCAACTGAGCTATAGGCCCTAAAACTAGCTTTTTACAACTAGTTTTACTACACACCTTTACATATGCTTTTTACTGCAAAACCACACTAAAACTGCATTCACTACACACCATGAAAAATGCCCTGGTGTGTAGTCGGTGTGTAGTGAATTTATACCGCCTAATTCA
>CAIYZI010000181.1 GCA_903930665.1 uncultured beta proteobacterium | reverse complement strand
GGGTTCTCAATGACCTGGTTTAAACCCATCAAACCAATAACTGCGAACCAAACCAGCATGACTGGCCCAAACAGATTACCCACTACTGCTGTACCGGTTTTCTGAATAAAGAAAAGAACAATCAAAATCAGAATTGTTACTGGAATAACGTAGCGCGTGAAGTCACTTGATATAACTTCCATTCCCTCTACCGCAGAGAGAACAGAGATGGCCGGAGTAATGATGGCGTCTCCATAAAACATACAGGCACCAAAGACACCAGCCATGATGATCAACAGAGAACGTTTTGAATTTACTGGTGCGGTACGTAAAGCTAAGGCCATAAGGGCCAAGATGCCGCCCTCACCATGGTTATTAGCACGCATCACAAACAAAACATACTTTAAGGACACCACAATCGCAAATGCCCAGAACACCATGGAGATAACACCATAAACAGCAGCCGGAGAAAAGGGAATGCCATGATCAGGACTAAAACACTCTTTAAGAGCATATAAAGGGCTAGTACCAATATCGCCAAAAACCACGCCGATTGCTGCGAGCATAAGCGTTGCTGAAGCGCCTTTTTTATGAGGGTAGTCTTCTCGAGAAATCTCTACCGGTCTTAATAAGGATGATTCAGAAAACTCTGGATTGCTAACTGACATTATTTAGCCCTGACTATTGTTGCGTGGCAATATGTTACTCCTCTTATCAAGAGGAAATAAGTCCTAATTAAAGCACCTAAAACCCTATTATTCAGCACGGTTTAACGGAAAGGCTCGACAGGGCATCCCAAAAAATGGTAGAATCTCAGCTTCAGACGCGGGGTGGAGCAGTCTGGCAGCTCGTCGGGCTCATAACCCGAAGGTCGTAGGTTCAAATCCTGCCCCCGCAACCAAACAGTAGAAGGCTTCTAGGTCAATTGACTCAGAAGCCTTTTTGCTTTTCTAGAGCCCTCTATACACATCCTCTAGAGACATCACTCAATAAGCCCGCTTCTTGTGTGATTTTTAAATCAATAAACTAAAAACTAAACGTTGGCTCAATGGGTGTATAAGGATCTGCAGACTCAGTCTCAAGCGCCTCAGCCTCTTCCTCGCCTTCAGGTTGTCTAAAATATTTTGAATACGCGGCAGATCTAGGATTATTCGTTTGACCATCCACCTCATCTACAGAAATCTTAGGGGATATAGGCTGCGAGTTAAATTCCTCTAACTGCTCTTTTGTATAAGGAGAGTAGGTGGTGTTCTGGGCAAATACAGCTAATGGACCAGCTATCCCACCGCACACCATTACAAGAGAAATGAGGGAGCCCAGCAGTGTAGAGAATGGCTGAAACCTCCTGGTCATTTCGAGCTCATCAGATAAGACGGCCGCCCCTCTAGAGTTAGTTACCTTTGCCATCAACTGCTTTTAAATAACCCTTGATATAGGCGGACGGGACATAGAGATCACTCTTAATTCCAGATTTAGAGGAAATACTGATTTGGAAACCATCTTTACTATGACTACGCAAGAAATCATCCGTTAATTGAATCGACATTAATTCCTTAAATATGCAGCCTCTTTCTTCACAAACTCCCGCTTCTCTGGATATCACCTTAAAAGTACTTGCGGGCTTGTTTTCTAAATTTGCTGAATCGTAATAGCGCCAATCAGTAAAGTAGGTTAACAATACCAAGAGCTCATAGCTTTTAGCACCCTTCGCAGACTGCTCGCTTCGCAAGCTAAACATCTCAAAGGTGTTATTAGCATCCATCGTATTAATCGGAGGCCCAACATAAGTCTTTTCACCCGTAGCTGCATTGGGAGTTACTACTGTAGACATATAGACAGCATAAGACTCTTGCGCATCTACACGCTTGTCATTATTGCTACAAGCTATGAGCCCAAAACCTATGATGAGAAAGAAAATAATACGGTACATGTTTGATGCCCTTAGATTTGAGAAGGCGATTGAATTAATTCGAGAGAAACTATCCGCCCCATTTCCGCTATTTCGTTAATTTATGAAATATTGCGAGATAAGGCACTTAAAGATAGCTAATGGGTGATTATTTCATAATTTTCGGGCCAAAATAAGAGATTGCTCGCAATAGCTAGATGTCACACTAAAATAATCCCATGACTAAATTACCAGAACTCCTAGCCCCTGCCGGCAGCCTAAATATGCTTAATACTGCCTTTGATTTTGGGGCGGATGCCATTTATGCAGGTCAACCACGCTATTCCCTACGCGTCAGAAATAATGACTTTGGTAAAAATGAAGCGCTTAAGCAAGGGATTGATAGCGCCCATGCACGGGGTAAAAAGTTCTATTTAGTCTCCAATGTACTCCCCCATGGTGCAAAAACACGTACCTATATTAAAGATATGGCGCCTGTTGTCGCCCTTAAGCCAGACGCACTCATCATGGCTGACCCTGGCCTCATCATGATGGCTAGAGAAGCCTGGCCTGATATGCCTATTCATTTATCTGTACAGGCAAATACCGTTAATGGCGCTGCTGCCCGCTTTTGGCGATCAGTTGGCATTAGCCGAGTAATTCTGTCTCGTGAACTCTCTTTTGATGAGATTGAGGAAGTTAGACAAGATTGTCCAGAAATGGAACTTGAGGTATTTGTACATGGAGCCTTGTGTATTGCTTACTCAGGCCGCTGCCTTCTTTCTGGATACATGTCACACCGCGATTCCAATCAAGGAGCCTGCACCAACTCCTGTCGCTGGGATTACAACGTTCTTCCTGCAAAAAATGATGCTAGCGGAGATGTCCATCTCATACAGGAAAAGCAGCGCCCAGATGATTTAATGCCAATCGAAGAAGATGAGCATGGCACCTACATCATGAACTCAAAAGACTTGCGAGCTATCGAGCATATTGAAAGGCTTACAGCCATGGGCATTGATTCCTTCAAAATTGAGGGGCGTACAAAATCTCCCTACTACGTCGCCCGCACCTGCCAATCCTACCGAACCGCCATTGATGATGCCGTCCAAGGACGCCCTCTAAACCCCGCACTACTGGGCAATTTAGAAGGACTTGCCAATCGTGGATATACCGATGGTTTTTATCAACGCCATCATGACAAAGACTATCAACTCTACTTAAGAGGCAACTCCCTTTCTGGAAGAAGCCTCTATGTTGGCGAGATCATTGAAATTGATGAGGTCTCGGGTCGCATGAAAATCGATGTGAAGAATCGCTTTGCGCTTGGAGATAAATTAGAAATCATTGAGCCCGAAGGCAATCAAGATCTCACATTAACTGAAATGTGGAATTTGAATGGTGAGTCAATTGATGTCGCCCCAGGTTCCGGCCATTTCGTATGGATCAAATTAGCCATTAAAACAGGAAACCGTGCCTTTATTGCACGATATATCTAAATTGGGCCTTATGAATCACTAGTGCAATACAGGCACCAATCAACAAAGGGCTTCTTGATTCATTAATCC
>CAIYZI010000180.1 GCA_903930665.1 uncultured beta proteobacterium | reverse complement strand
GTTCCTGATGCTGGTGCGGGAATGCGCAAGACATAATCCGATGGAGGCAATCTGGAAGTTCAATCTTACTGAGGTCGAGATTGAGCGGATATCGATCATGCCCATTGGGGAACTCACTGAATTGGCCACCTGCCCCCCGGGTCAGACTAGTTGTCGTCTCAAATTTTTAAAGCCAATAAAATTTGAGATTAGAGATGAAAACATATACAAGGTATTCTGAAGACTTCAAAGAGCAAGCTCTGAGAAAAGTTTACAACCGTGGAAACGACCAATCGATTCAGGATATTGCGAAGGACTTGAACGTTTGCTGGCAAACCCTAAAAACATGGATGAAAAAAGCTAAATTGCATAACTCCCGAGATCTACCGTCGAAATCGAAACGCCCTGATGATTGGCGTCCTGAAGAACGTCTCTCAGCGTTACAGAAATCTTATGGCTTGAACGGGGAAGACTTGAATGCCTGGTGCCGTGAACAAGGGTTATTCGTTCATCAGCTTGAGCAGTGGAAAGCTGACTTCTGTCGTCAGGGTGGCGTATCTGAAAAAGGTGAAGTGCATACCCTAAAAGCGGAAATTCATACCCTGGAGCGAGAGTTGTTACGCAAAGACAAAGCCTTAGCAGAAGCCGCCGCGCTGTTGGTTCTGCAAAAAAAGTTCCGAGCGCTCTTGGGGGGAGAGGTCGAATGACTGCCCACGAAGAGCGCAAGCAAGTAATTGTTTTACTGAATGAATCGATAATAGCGGGTGCGCGGCAAGCCCAAGCTTGTGAAGTGCTGGGTTTAAGCGAACGCACCTTGCAGCGCTGGCAGACCGGTGAAACCGTTCATTGTGATCAACGTCCATTACGTGAATATCAACCGCCGCATAAGCTTACCGTCATGGAGCGAGCCGAGGTGTTGGCTGTTGCCAATTCCGATGAATTTGGGCATCTGCCGCCGAGTCAGATCGTACCTCGGCTGGTCGATCAAGGCCGCTATCTGGCTTCTGAATCGACATTCTATCGCGTACTGCGAGCAGAAAACCAATTGGCACACCGTCGCAGTGAACGCCCTGCTCAATCCCGCACTAAACCGCGTGCCATCTGTGCCACCGCACCTAACCAACTTTATAGCTGGGATATTACCTATCTGCCATCAGCAATCCGTGGACAGTTTTTCTATCTTTACCTGTTTGTGGATATTTTCAGCCGAAAGATCGTGGGTTGGCAGGTGTTTGAAGAGGAAAGCAGTAGCTTGGCAGGCGAGTTGTTACGTGACCTGTGCCATCGTGAGGGGATACAGCCCAAACAGCTGATACTGCACTCTGATAACGGTAGCCCCATGAAAGGCGCTACCATGCTGGCAACCTTGCAACAACTCGGTGTCATGCCCTCGTTAAGTCGGCCTTCGGTTAGCAACGACAATCCTTACTCAGAATCGCTCTTTAAGACCTTAAAATACCGGCCAAACTATCCGTTAAAGCCGTTTGCAAAGGTGACGGATGCTCGTGACTGGGTAACGAGACTGGTGGAATGGTACAACCACGAGCATCGCCACAGCGCCATCCGGTTTGTCACGCCAGCGCAACGCCATGAAGGCTTAGATCAAGGCCTACTGGTTAAGCGTAAAGCCGTTTATGAGGCTGCCCGTGATCGAAACCCGAAGCGATGGACGGGTAACACGCGGAATTGGGATTGCATCCAAGCAGTCCACCTTAATCCTGATAAGCCAGTGACTAACAGTAAACCTAATACAGAGGAGACAACTCAGAACAAAAATGCCGCTTAAGATTTAAACGTCGAGGCGACAACTACATTGACAATTTCCGCTACAAACCCATCTCAAAACCAAAGGTTTTAAACCAAAACAACACATCTTTAATATTAATTATAATGCGGTAAATGCTGTGGTGAATTTATTGACCCGCATGAAATTTCGGTATATTATCTAAAAAAACCG
>CAIYZI010000179.1 GCA_903930665.1 uncultured beta proteobacterium | reverse complement strand
TCAGCTACGGCTAAACCATTATTAAATGACTTTCAACCGCGAAGCATTGATCCAATCGCTCATTGGAAACGAATGGTTGAAAGTTGCGAAGCACGTTTCAGCGATAACCAGCCGGAGCAAGGTTGTGTTTACAAGCAGCCACTAAACAAACCAATATTTGATACATACGGAAACGGCAATGCCCACAATTCATTACACCAATATATGCCAACCAATCGAAAGTATTGGAATAGTCCGACTCCATTCCAAGGAGACTTACCGGCTATTGAGACATATCTCAAAAGGAATGGTGGCAAAGTCCTAGTATTAGGTCACAAGAGTGACGCATTTATGTGGATGGACACAAGATATGAAATAACAAAATCAGTACTCGAAATTGCAAACAAACATAATGTACAGCTCGAAATTCGCACCATGAGCGACCTTTGCGCTTGTAACGACTATTTAGATTTAATTATCAAAGGCAAGCATTCGGTTGTAATGACAATGGGTTTTTCCGAAATAGGCGAAGCTGATCTAGCAGAAAAATACGAGAAGTCGGTCTCGCCGGGAGCTCCATCTCTAAAGAGGCGACAACTTGCTATCGACAAGCTGAGGTAGAATGGTGTTAACGTATTTATTAAAAACCCATCCATAAAAAGTCTAAATAAAACCCAGCGAATAGAATTCAGCAGGCGCACTGGATCTACAGCTGAATATTGGTTAGGTGATAAAGGTTAACTGACGAGCCGTTAATCGGCGAAACGCTCAATCTTGGGCGTCTTAACCAGAATTCGACTTGATACTCGAATTCATAACAAAGCGAGGCTACATGAAAGCATCAATCCTAATCCTTCTCGTCACTGCAATTTCGCATGCCGAGACCGCACCATTTTTCATCACTGAGTCGGGCTCTAAGATCGAGCCAGTTCAAGCAATCGAAAAATCAGTTAAGGGCGAACAGGTCTACAAGTGCCAACCAGTTGAGGCAAAGGTCTCAAAATCTGGCACCTCAATTGGCCTTAAGAATGTAAAGAAGCAAAAAACTCAGGTTAACTGACGAGACTTCACGAGTCGAAACAAGCGACGGACCGCTTGTCTTAACCAAAACCCGAGACCTGTTAAGAATCGAAGAAAAAACCAAGCTTTTAACGCTAAATGAATGCAAGGAAATATTCCCTAAGATGTATGGAATTGAGAAAACGACCAGAGCACGAGCTGTTAAGTTAGAATCAATAAATGCCGATTAAACCCCTGGCCCGAATTTCGATAGCCTCGCGATTCGGGCCTAGCTAATCTCATTCGGCCCTTGGACATGAGGGGAGATTAGCACCTGGCTTTAAAGAGTCGGGCAGTGGATAAAGAAAAATGCTCCTTTTCTTTATTAACACTGTTTTTCCTATTGACCGCAAAAAAGATCTATCTGCCAAATCAAGCCAATGGCCGTCGAAGCTTCAGACAAAAGACCTCTCCAAATACTTCTCTGCACGCCATGCTCACGGGGCTTCGTTCGACAAGAGTATTCGGCGTGTCTCTTAACTCAATTTTTCAATCATCCTGATAGGCTTGCGAATCAGCAGAGATATCAGCTGGCGATTTATCAAATCAAAGGCTATTCGGGGCTTGGTAAAGACCGAGGAGTTTTAGCTTCCTATGCTCTTCGCCACCGATTTGATAAGATATTCTTTGTTGACGACGACATGGAATGGCGCTGGGACCAATGCAAAACTCTATTTGATTCAGACAAACCAATCATTGCGGGTGTAGCGCCACTTAAGCAATTCCCGGCACCTATGAATTTCACTCCACTTGACGAAGATAAAGATTGCTTCGAGCTGGATAGTGGCATTCGCACATTTGAGGGCATGTTAAGACTTGTCGCAAAATATGGAAACGTCGCTGAAGTGCCGGTCAAGGCAATTGGCACTGCATTTATGGTGATCGACACCAAGGTCCTTTATAAAATGGTCGAACTGGGGGCTGAGCCGTTCAAATACATGGACTACCAGTCAAACAAAGAAGTCAAATGTTGGGACTTTTTTCCATCTGGCCCACTAAATGGCGACTATTACGGCGAGGATTTTGGCTTTTGTTTCAAGGCAAAAGAAGCTGGATTTCCAATTTATATGAATGCTGGGGTTCACGTTAACCACATCGGCGCCCACACTTATCGCGTTGACGGTAAGCTTTACTAGAGGGATATGCAGCGGATTTCATTTAGCACTGTGCAAGTTGAGCCCGGACGCATTCATTTGGGTGCGACTTCATTTTGGAAATACACGGTCCCGTTTGATCGAATGGATGAACTCAACAAAAGAATTGCAGATGAAAATTTAATTTTAAAAAAAATAGTCGATGAAAACAAAGGCGCAGATAAGTATCAGCTTTTGTCTGAGCTACAAAAGCAGGCAAGCTCCATATCCGCCGCGAGACGGTATGCATCCTTGCAAAAAATAGAACCCGCCTGTCATCTAATTAAATCAGAACTAGAACAGGGCGCGTACAAAAAAGTGCTTATTTTTGGCATAACAAAAGACACGATTGAAACATGCAGGTCACATCTTTACGAATTTAAGCCGGTGACGATGTATCCGAAATCAAGCCCAATGAAAGTAGAAAAAAATCTAAATAAATTCCTTTCAAATGATAACCGCGCGAAAACCCGCGTGATGATTTGCGGAATTAAGTCAGTGCCAAAAGACCTAGACCTCTCGAATGTGAGTTTCGTTTTTTACGTTGAGGAGTTTTATGACGGGGTTGAGAATGCGATGCCACTTCTTTCTGTCGCGAACTCAAACCAGACCAAGACAGTCTTTGTAAGAAACTTCTGCCTGAATAATTATGCAGATATGCAAGCCCAGGTAGCAATACGAGACGCCACTTGGGACGGTTTTAATCGAATAGCGGGCGAATTGCCGCGCCAAACATCAATCGAAGACCTATTTTAAGGGGTGAAATCATGGAAATTAAGTTCGAATTGACCTTAACTGTCACTGGCCACTCACTTCAAGAAATAGACGACGCGCTGGTCCAGGCAGCTGGCGAGCGCCTGAAGGCCAGAATTCTTGCAAAATCGGGCCAAGGTTCAATCGAGAGCGGCAAGGGCGGCCCGATGCCTGGAATAATCTCAATTAAGCAAGGGGCTGAGCCCGAGGCTGATAAAAAGGCTAAGGGCAAGCCACCTGTAAACGAAAAAACGTCACAAAAGGAGGAATCTCATGGCGAAAAAGAAGAAAAAGATCAGCAAAAAGCCGTCCCCAATGTCCCAGGAGTAATAAAATCAGAATATCCCTCAAACGAGGAAGCGGTTAAGTCCCTCTCAGCTGTCAACGAAAGGTTTGGTATAGATAAGGCAAAAGCTTGCCTTCATCACTTCTCAGTTGGCAGGGTGAGGGACTTGCCGGATCACGCGCGAGGGGAGTTTATTAGGTATTGCGACGGCGTTATTTCTGGACCTTAAATAAAAGGTCACTTATCTTGGCCGCCTAATGCGCAAATTTTATCTCCTAAGGTCCAGTTCGCCCAACATGTTGTAAAGATCCATTTCCAACTGCTGCTCTCTCCAATCTGCATCCACTTCTCTCAGTGTCCTTTGATAGTCAGCATCTCGTTCCCTTTGAAGGTCATCAAAGATGCGATCGATTGATTCATTATGCGGTTGGTTTTGAGGCGTCGAACTTGAATAATAAATGGGCACTGAGCTCTCAAATATTGGCTTAACGTACTTCCGAGGCGGGCTAGATGTGCATCCAAAAAGCAATAGGCTTAAAACGCAAAGAAATTTCATTTTTTCTCCTTAATTCTAACTTTTTAGGTACAACAACCATGCCAAACCATAAAAATTACGGACTAGTAATTATTAATGTTAAGTTCTAAATAATTTTTGGAGGTAAACATAAGTTGTTTATTTACCGCATTGGGTGCCGATATTTAAGATTATTACAGAAGTGGATGTAATTCTTAAATAGGGGAAAATGTGGCGACTAAGATGAATGATAGGTCGTTTTTTAAGGCGCTAATGGATTTTGTCTATGAATATAAAAGGCTCAAGAAATTAAGCCTTTTTTGCAAGTGCGGGGCTTTCCGCGGGGACGACAGACTCAGCCATCTTAAAGATGGTGTCAAGGTGATCCAAATCAATACTGGGCAACAGCTTGATAATTCCGATGATTAGATCTGATTTTGATTGGCCATCGCTTGGTGCCTTCAAAAGATCGGAGGGCGACACGGACAGGGCTTTTGCAAGCTTATCTAGTGTCTCCGGGGAGACCCAGGCCTTGCCGTATTCAATATGCTGGTAGCCCGTCAGAGTCATTTCTGCCGCTTCCGCAAGTTCGGCCTGCGTAAAGCGGCTCACTTTGCGAAACTTTTTCAAATTGAAAATGAGAAATTCTCTAACATTTTCCATCACTTAAATTTACCAACCATTAGTGTAATTTTAAATACCTTATTAGGGTGTTTTATTATTGCTTTTGCATCTTAATAAGGTATAATGCTATTTATGACGGCAATATTGATAGATAGAGAGGCGATTAAAGCCAGAATTAGAGAGCTCGGATTTACTTATGCAGGAGTTGCTCGCAGGGCGGAAATTAGTGTTTACACCCTTAATAAAATTGTCTCTCCAGCTTACGGGATACCGCACGCCTATACCAGAAAAAGACTGGCACGGGCACTAGAGATCTCAGAGGACGTCCTTTTCCCACCAGTTGACGCTGGCGAGGAAGAGGCCTCTTGAGACTGATTTCGCAATTTAAGGTTTTGACATGCCTTGTGCTTAAAAACAAGGCAATTGCTTCGTATTTCTTAAACGTAATTTAGTTTAGTGTAAAAGGTTCACAAATGCGCACCATGTATTTAGCAGACAATAAGGGGATTGAGCACACGCTGATCTATTATGACAGCTCTGGAGATATTAAGCGAATCGAGGCTTATCTGGAGGCTGTTAATGATTGGGTGGATATACCACTGACTAAGGCCACCACTAATCTGTGGGAAAAATGCCAAGACAAAATTAACGGGGCGCTTTTGCTTGGGGTGGATGAATTTGATTTATATAAAACATGGAGAGAAACGCTCACATGAGTGATGTAACGCCAAAAGATTTATTAACAGCAGTCAGACATGCGCTTTGTACCGCTCCGGCCCGAAAAGGTTTTGATATTTCTATCTATGAAGACCTTGTGGACTATCTCTCTCAGAAATTTCAAATAGCTATCGCTAAAAACCAAAAGCAATCGGATTTGCTTCGGGATTTGTTTATTGAGGTAACAAAAAAACCAGAGATCACGGGGGGAAGTCGTGACAGTAATGAGCACAAAGAAGTGCCAAATATGTCTTCAGGAGAAACCAGTAACGGATTTTTACCGAAAGCGGGCATATGGGCCTAATGGTTATCAAAACAGATGCAAGGCGTGTAACACGGCTGTTTGTCGGGCCAGCAAGAATGCGAACAAATCAAATCAAAAAATAGCAAGCGGCCAATGAAACAGGGGGAATAATGAGTCTTAAAATATCAACCGGCAAAAAGAATGGTGCCCAGATCCATGTTATTGCAGGAACAAATGGGGTCGGTAAAACAACATGGGCGACTTCTTTTCCTGATTCGATTTTGTTAGATATAGAAAATGGATCGAATCACCTGGATGTCTCTAGGGTTGAGCATCAAGACTTAAAAACTCTCGATCAAGTTAAAGAGAATATAAAGCTTATCGCGAGCGGCAATCATAAATTTAAAACGCTCGTGATTGACTCTGTCGAGGCGCTTGAAAGTTTGATTTTTGATTTTGTTTGCACAGAGGGCGGCGTTAACTCCATTGAGAAATACGACGGCGGCTTCGGCAAGGGAATGGTCCGCTCAAGGGAAATCATGCGAGAAATCATGATTTCACTTCAAGACTTAAAGGCCCAGGGGATTTCATCAATCTTAGTCGCGCACACTCAAGTTAAGCCTCACACTGATCCAGCGCAGAATCAGACTTATGACAGAATCATTATGCGCGCTAATGATAAAATGGCGGCTATCGTGAGGGATCTTGCCGACAATGTATTTTACGCAAGCTTTAAGGTACATACTGCGATCGATGGAGGAAAGACTAGAGCATTCGGAGATGGCCAGCGAGTTTTGTATAAGGCTTGGCGCGCAGGATTTGATGCTAAAAGCAGAATTCCAGGTATTCCATTTGAGCTTCCGCTTTCATACACTGCATTTAAAGAAGCTTGCGACTCAAAACCAGACCTAAATGCCGAGAAGCTTCTCGAAGAAATCAAACAAATCTCTCAAGGAATAAAGTCAGATGTTAAGGCCACAATCTTAAATCACGCTGATAAATTCAAAACCAATCCAGAGAAACTACAAGATATCAAAACCAGAGCCATGAGCTATTTGGCTTAAAGGAATAAATATGATTAAAGCAGGCACCTATGAAGGCACTATTCTCAGTCACGCGATCTCTCAGACGAAAGCGGGCGATCCACAAGCTGTTATAAAATTCGCAATCGATGTAAACGGACTACCAACGCCAGTAACTTGGTTTGGCAGCTTTAAAGTTGGTAAAGCCCAAGAGATAACCATCAAAACACTAATAACTTGTGGCCTAAAGGGAAACAATCCTGGCGGTGACCTTGAAATCGGCAAGAAAGTTAAGCTTGTGCTCGAAGAAGTTATTCGCGACGGCAAAACATCTGTGCAAGTTCGCTGGGTGAACCCGCTTGGCGAAATCAGAAATGTTATGCCGAATGATCTTGCGAAGTCTAAGCTTTCAGCACTTGAAGGTGCGGTGATGCTTGCGCGAAACAAAGCTGGTGTTAAACATCATGACGAAGACAGTATCCCATTCTAGTATGCACCAAAACACCAATGAATGGACAGAATGGCGTAAACAAGGCATCGGCGCAAGCGAAGTGCCGATAGTGATCGGCATTAGCCCATGGTCAACACCATATCAATTGTGGCAAGAAAAAACAGGCCGCAAGAAATCATTCGAAGGAAATCACGTCACTCATCGCGGTCAAGAGCTAGAATCAAAGGCCCGCAAGCTTTATGAACTTACGGCGCTCGAAGACATGGCTCCGCAAGTCGCTATTCATCCAAAATATCCAATTTGTCGTTGTTCACTAGACGGCATTCGCGCGGACGGTAATCTTATCTTAGAAATAAAATGCCCAGGCGAAGAGACTCACGCATTAGCGAAGGCCGGGAAGCTTCCGCCATATTACATGGCCCAGGTCCAATATCAGCTGGCGGTCACTGGCGCTGATAGCTGTCACTACTTCTCATTCGGAAAAGACGAGTCATTTGCTTTAATCGAAGTGCTACCAGACCTTAAACAACAAGGCGAGCTCATCGCAGCGGCACTTCACTTTTGGGACGATTACATTCTGAAAGATATTCCGCCGCCACTTATGCCTCAAGACGTGAAAGAAGTGAATAGCCCACAGTTTGAGTCGCTATTCGCGCTAGCTGCCAGGGGATCTGTCGAAGCAAAGTTTAATATCATCAACATTGGCGGACACAATAAAATCAGATTCGGCAAATATCTTTGCACTAAAATTAAATCAAAATCAGGAAAAGACACCTATCGACTGACCACGAGGACCGATGGGACTTAAGAGTCTTTCCACAAGAGACCTTCAAGACCGCGTTGATCGGGTAAAACTTCTCGATCAGCTGCCAATTTGGGATACGCAGCAATTTTGCGAGTATTATGATGTATCGATCACCTGGCTTCGCAGACGCACCGGCCCAAAAGCTAAGGATAAGCCATTTATCCCCACTTTAAAGACAATAGGAAGTGTTCGAATCGACAGAAAGGTTGCTCAAGAGGTGATGAGTCAGTATCAAGTTTCTGATCATCGCTCTGTGAAAACAAAAGAGATTGGGAAATCCGCTGCCAAACAACCAGAAAGGAAGTTTGTGCAGTTATGGTAAATTTTAGTAAACACAACAATAATGGACATGTTTTAGTTTCTTTCTACAATAAAGGTAGACGAATCAGAAAAACATTTAAATCAGATAAACTTGCAGATGATTTTATTAAAGAAATGCGGGCAAGTTTCGAAAGAGATGAAGCGCGTGAGGTCTTGGGGATAGCGCCAAAGGCTTCAGAGTCCGGTCCAATGCTAATTAGCGAAGCGATAAAGCACGCTATTAAGTTTATGGAATTAAACACAGAGGACCATGCAAACTTTGTCGTCAATCGGCATTCGTTTAAGTATTTCTACAAATGGTTTTATGATAACAAAGTAGATTACCTTCACGAGATAAAGCTCACGCATCTACAAAGCATTCAGCACGAATGGAAAATGAGTGGATTAAAATGGTCTTCGGTTAATCGAAGGTTTAATACATTTAAGGCATTCCTTAACAGATGTGTTGATTGGGGTTTTCTCGTAGAGAGTCCGGCAGAGAGATTAAAAAGCCTGTCTGGATCGACTCCTAAAAAGCCTCATTGGACTGAGTCTGAGATTAAGACCGTTCTAGAGAATCTGCCGGTAGCGGCTAGGGTTTTCTTTGTGGCTCTTTACAATCATGGGACCAGGCCAAAAGATCTTTCGAAAATCAAATGGCCCGATGTTGATTTGGTGAAGGGCACTATTGCAGTTTCTTCGCGAAAAGGCAAAAACTCTGAGCTTCGTGAGCACGAAATTTTTCTGACGAGAGATCAGGTGTTTTTTTACGAGAATCTCAAAGCAAAGGTTGTCGATAAGAGCGGCTATGTGTTCTTAAACTCGTCTGGCGGTAAAGTGACCACCAACTGGTTTGGAAAGCAGGTAAGGTTCGCTAGACGACAATCTGGCCTACGAGAGGGTCTTGTGGCCTATGCGCTTCGTGGAATGCTGTTTTCTTTGATGGCCGAGATGGATATTGCTCCCTCGAAACTTCAAAGAATTGCTGGACACGCCAAGTCAGAAACGACCATGAAATATTACATTCAGCACGATGTTGAGGGTCTTCGAAATGTTATTTCGATGGCTGAAGCTCGTCGCAAAATAGGAGGGAAAAAAGAACAGGTATCGTGAATTTAGTCATAATTTAGTCATAAAGCTGTTTTTCAGCTTCATAACTTACTTTATGATTTCTTTCTAACTACTGGATTTTGTTCTTGAAACTTTGGAGCGGGAAACGGGATTCAAACCCGCGACCTTTGCCTTGGCAAGGAGAAAAAAGCCGGTTTTTTAAGTATTTGAAATGGCAGTGGATTTCCTATTTTTCTTAGGTTTTTCAAGTGGTTAAATAGTGTTTTTAACTATCGCCAAATTTGCTTAAATATCGGGCAATTCTCTAAAACAGTCATAAAAAAGTCATAAAACAAAATCTTGTTTATCATGATGCCCAATCGATATTATGGCAAAAAAGTCAATTGAAAATTTTACTGTTACTATTTTGGGCTGGGAAAAGCATAATTCTGGCAAAAAAAGGGGTCATCCTTATTTCCTTCTTTCGTGTCGATTTTTTGATGATTCAAAGATCAGATCGCTTACCGCAATTGAGGTAAACGCATACTTATGGTTACTAGGGCGTTGTGCGGACGAGACGCGAGCATGTATATCAGCAACACATCAGCAACTACGGAGCGCAGTTGGACCATACTCGCTTCGTGTAGCGAGCACTCTTAATCGGCTTGAGGAATTACAGCTACTTAGGATAGAAAAAAATCACGCTGTTAATAATATAATAGAAGATAATAGAATAGAAGAGAAGGTAATTAAGCGGGTGGCGAAAAAAGAATCGCCACCGCACCCCCCTTCGCCACTTTTCGAACTTTGGAACAAGCATCGCGGAAATCTTTCCGAAGCCGTGGAATACACAAAAGACCGTAAAGCTAAATCAGAAGCCCGTTGGCGAGAATGTCCAGACGAAGCTGTGTGGATTAAAGTAATCCAATCTATCGCCACTTCCCCGTTTTGCAATGGAGATAACGACCGTGGATGGAAGGCAAATTTTGATTTCATTTTGAAAAAAGTTACCAGGACTAGGGTTTTAGAGGGTCAATACGCAAATTTTAAAAAAATATCTCAACCAAAAATATTTTCGATGTGAGGATGAAATGAGTTTTATAAACGGCCCAGATTCAAGCAAAGCAGAAGTAAAGCCAAGAATTGGAAATCGCAATAGGCTTTTAACTTTTGGTATCGACTACTTGGACGATGCTATGGTTGGC
>CAIYZI010000178.1 GCA_903930665.1 uncultured beta proteobacterium | reverse complement strand
TGCGAGCAATGCAAAGCTACGCTTTCGCTGGACTTTAACCAGCGCTGTACTTGGCTTAATTGGCTTTGCCATCTGGCCCGCCCTCTGGTATTTGAGCGATATCACTCCAGAATGGCGCCATATTGCTGAAGAAGGCTGGCGCAATATGCCAGAAATGCGCGCACTGCCATCAATTCAATCCTTAGGCTTTTTAAGTGTGAACTTCTGGGCCTATGCGTGGCCACTATGGCCATTAGCAGCTATCTCTTTAGCGCACTGGGGACGCAATAAAGAATCTGGATCATGGCGTGCGCCTCACCTGTGTATTCCGCTAAGTTTATTTATTGGATGCCTGATTTATATTCTGTTTCGCATGGAAGCGAATGAACATGACTTAATCATTTTGATTCCAAGTCTATCCATCATTGCTGCATTTAGTTTACCGATCCTAAAACGCAACTTGATCAGTTTTATTGACTGGTTCGCCATGTTTAGCTTTACCCTGATTGCGATTGCCATTTGGGTTATTTGGTTTGCTATTGCTACGGGCTACCCTGAAACTACAGCAGCCAATCTTGCCCGCCTTCTGCCAGGGTTCCAGGGACAATTTGATGTATTTGCTTTTGTGATCGCAGTAGTGATTACTGGCCTGTGGTTATCGGTAGTTCGCTGGAGAACTTCTCGTGCCCCGAAAGAAATCTGGCGTTGCCTAATTATTTCCGCATCAGGGACGACTTTAATGTGGGTGCTATTAATGACGCTATGGTTACCCACCATTAACTATGCCAAGACCTATCGTTATGTATCAGAGCGCCTTGAACAAGTTGTCCCAAGAAATGCGGGATGTGTAGATACAAGCAATCTTGGTTTAGCCCAGCTTGCCTCTTTTGACTATTTCACCAACCTGGCTTTGCGGGATGATCCTGACTGCCCTTGGATGCTTACTCATAGCCAATCTGAAGCAAAAACCTACGCGCTTGATAATCATAAAAAGCTCACTCTTCTCTGGGAAGATCGACGTGCAGCTGACCGTGATGAGCGCCTCAGGCTTTACGAAGTCATTCCGAAATAAACAGTGTTGCACTTTAAGCTTTCGCGCTTGCGCGAGGACATCCCCTCCTTATTGAAATTGGCCGGCCCCCTGCTGGTTGGTCAATTAGCGGTGATTACATTTGGGGTTCTCGATACGGCCATGACCGCGCGGTATTCAGCGGATGATTTAGCAGCACTAGCAATGGCCTCAGCAATCTTTATCAGTATTTATGTGGGTCTGACTGGTGTGATTTCCGCCCTAGCTCCAATTGCCGGACAGTTATTTGGTGCTAAGCGCCATGATGAAATCGGCGAGGAGGTACGCCAAGCAACCTGGCTAGCCGTTGGGCTCACGTTCTTGGGCTGTTTTATCCTTATAAATGCAGACTATCTTTTGCAAATATCCCACGTTAGCCCACAAATCGAAGGCAAAGCTCGCCTCTATCTTGATATTTTGGCGCTAGGCTTACCTGCAAGCATGGGGATGCGCGT
>CAIYZI010000177.1 GCA_903930665.1 uncultured beta proteobacterium | reverse complement strand
GTTTGTCTTTAAAGGAAAATTTTTATTGAGTTTCTTTAGATAAGTATTAAAGAACTATTAAATACTATTAGAGGATTTTCAAAAGAACCTAAAAATCCAATAAAATCATGATGTTAAGTGATAGTTAAATTGGAACAATGTTCCAAAAAAACTATCAAAAGTTCCCAAATAACTATTGAGCGTTCCGATTTAACTAGAAACCGTTCCTAAACAACTATCTACGTTCCTAAATAACTCACTTATTCACAAATTCTGTGGATAACTTAAACCTCAGTGGCGTTTGTAGTCCCTGAGCGTTCCAAAAAAACTATTCTTTACCTGTTCGCTCCACCAAAAGTTTGTCTGTTTGGTCAATCGCCCAGCCTTTTAGAAAGCCAAGGTTTTTCATTTCATCACATTCTTTTTTTAGGTTAAAGCGAAATCTTCTGAGAGTTAAGCCGCTGCCGGTGATCCCATGTAATTTTTCTACTTTCATTGCAAAAGGTTCGCTGTGCGTTGAAAAGAAAGCATGTAGAGCCTTTCCTAGTGGTCTTCTCAGCTTCTTGCGTGTATCGCTGTCTAGAAAACTCATCTTCCCCGGCTGAAGCTGTCCTGCAATGTTGGTATTGATGCAAATTTTCCAATTATTGCCCTCTACCTTATCGTCAACCTCTTCAAAGAGCATTTCCACGATTAGGTTGCCTTGATAGTTGTCGCTCTTTGTTGGCGTATTTCTATTGGTCCGCTTAACTTTGATAATCGCCCCTTGGAGGCGTAATAGCACATCCCTTAACTCTCTCACGCTATTAGTATTCCTGGTCCACCCTACAAGCCCTAGGAGTTGCCAAGCGGTTAATCGTATGTAGGGGTTATTAGGCCCAATTTGCTGACCCTGCCCCGCCTTAAAGATAGCAAAGTAAACGTCTGCATCCCTTTGCCTTAACTCTTCACCCGTGTAGATGATTGATAGGTTTTCAAATGAGAATACTTTCTCTTCTTTAAATCTAACCCTCTCCCCCATTACCTTAGTGTTGAATAAGCTGGATCGAACCAAGTCGTTTAAAACAATGGTTTTTTCTTCAGAAATGTATGGAAGCTGCATTTGTTGAAGAACGGAGAATCGAGAACTATGCGGGCTTGACGGCATGCTTAAGCCTAATTCAATACGCGCTGCCGCCCTTTTCTGGTTGGCTTCTGCCATCTCCAGTGCAGAGAGTTCGCGTTTTTGTGTATTTGAGTCAGGCATTAAATTTATAGATTTTTACGAAAAAAACAATTATTCTCTAAATATCTCTTTTTTTGTAAATATTGTCAATATGACTTATAAAATTTCTGAAATACTGGAGCAAGGGCGTCTTGCTACTTCAATGATAGAAACTGTACGGGATACAACCTTCTCGCCTATCAGCGAAAAGAAATCTCCCGTGTTCAATCTTAATCATCTTTTAAAGATTGTAGACATTGATCGCTATGAGTTCACAAAAAGATCAGCCAAGGGAGACCTACCCTTAGGCGTGAAGATTAATCCTTCTAAGACGGAATTTACTCTGAGTGAAATTCGCTCCTGGGCGCAGGCTTACGGCAGATCTAAGCCGCTTGGAGAGGATGAAGAGGCTGTAACGATTTGTGTGGCGAACTCTAAGGGCGGAGTTGGAAAAACAACCACTAGCATGTGTCTCGGTCAAGCTCTTGCGATGAAAGGCTATCGCGTCTTGGTAATTGACCTAGATCCACAAGGCAGTCTATCAAGCCTTTGCGGTCTTTTGCCCGACACCCAAGTTGATGAGTCCGAAACTGTTTTGCCTCTGTGCGCTGGTAAATATAATTTTTCTGAAGATCCAGAAGCTGACCCATTGCCAGTCCTGAATTTGGACTATGCCGTTAAAAAAACGTATTGGGATGGTTTAGATGTCATTCCCTCAGCTCCCGTGGCGTTCGCTGCTGAGTTTTTTATTCCAGCAAGGCAATTAAAGCGTGAGCAGGGTTTTCGTTTTTGGGAGATCCTAAAACAGGGCATTGAGAACATCAAGCATGATTATGAAGTTGTGATCATCGACTGTGCCCCCACAATGTCATACCTCACATTAGCGGCGCTGTGGGCTTCAGACGGCTTAATTATGCCAATGCCACCAAAGGGTATGGATTACGCCAGTTCAGCCCAATTTTGGATGCTATTTACTAATCTGATCCATGAAATCTCAAAAGAGGTTGGCACAGACGAAGACGGTAATTTAATCGCTCAGAAAGAGTGGGAATTCATTAATGTTTTGCTCTCGATGGTTGATGTTTCCGATCCAAATACGCTAAAGGTGCAAAGCCTGATTAATGCTACTTATGCAGGCATGGTTTTGCCTGTTGAAATCCCAAAGACTAGCGTTACTAGCGGGTCCGCATTAGACTTTTCTACCGTCTATGACATTACTAAATATGCTGGAAGCCTTAAGACTTATGAGCGTGCAAGGGTTGCTTACGATAGGGTGGTTGATTTAGTTGAGCAGCAGGTTAAAAAAGTTTGGGAAGACAGGGCAAATAGAAAATGAGCACAAAAGCTGAAAAAGATAAGGCATGGTTAGAGTCCATTGCTGCGGCACAAGAGAAGAAAAATCAGAGTAGGGAAGTTACTCAGTCATTGCCAAAAACTGGCACCAGACTTGAAATGATTAACCGTATGCAAGAGGGTGTTTCAGTACCCTTAAACTGCGATCTGATTGATGTAAGTAGGTTTGCCAATCGTATAGCCGCCAACTTTGAAACCAAACCTTACTTTGAGTTAAGGGAGCTTATTCGTGAGAAGGGGGGCAATGTCCAGCCAATCAAGGTTCGTCCAAAAGCAGGGGGGCGCTATGAGGTCGTTTACGGCCACCGTCGCTTGCAAGCCTGCAAAGACTTGGGGTTAGATGTGCTGGCAGTAATTCAGGCTATGGATGATTTAAGCTTGTGGCGCGACATGATTGAAGAGAATGAGGGTCGCAAGGATCTTAGTCCTTATGAGTACGCTATGCAGTATCAACATGCGCTCAATGAAGGGTTATTTAAAAACTGGACAGAAATATCTAAGGCTTTGGGGCATAAGGCTCATACCTCAATTCTGCGATACAAGGCCCTGGCAGGATTGCCTATTGAGGTAGTTGACGCCTTTCCATCCCCACTTGAAATTGCGTTGCGCGATGCTCAGGATATTAGTAGGGCGCTGGAGCTAAACAGAGAAGCGATCCTTGAAAAAGCTAGTCTTCTTGCAAAATCCAAACCAAAAAAATCGGAGGTTTTAAAAGAACTTTTGAGCATTGCTAAAAAAGATGTATCCATGGCTACATGGATTGGCGGAAGCATTAAAGACACTCCTAAAAAGTTGGTAATTGAAATCAACAAGTCGAAGGCAACCCAAGATCAAATTACTCAAATTACTGATTTTGTAAGACGCTTAATTAATTAACACAAAATAATATATTCATATAAATCAATTGGTTATCTGAATATTAATTAAATTACACAAAATATGTAGCTATGTAGCCATGGCTACATAGCTACATATTTTGTGTAATTTAATTAATAT
>CAIYZI010000176.1 GCA_903930665.1 uncultured beta proteobacterium | reverse complement strand
GACTGAAAAACCAGCAGCAAGAGCGGTTATGCTTAAAGCCACTATACCCGCACGTAGGCCAGTTAATTTGGAGATTTGAGAGGTTTGACGCATTATGTTTACCTTGGCAAAAATTCCTAAAAGTGTTTGGGCCCTACATTTACAACTTTTTACCCAACACCATGAGATATTTCATGATTTTGCGTGATTTTACAATAGCTTCAGGACATGTCTAAACTCTTTCAAGCCCGTTTCGCAACCACAGTCAATGATACCCATTGTCTGCCAGCCACCCCTTTGCGTGAAGTAGCGTTCGCAGGCCGCTCAAATGCAGGCAAATCTAGTGCTATTAATGTGCTCTGTAACCAAAAAAGACTGGCTTTTTCCAGTAAAACACCTGGCCGCACCCAACATATTAACTATTTTGGTCTTTTTGCAAAAGATGATCTTCTTGCTTATTTGGTCGATTTACCGGGTTATGGCTATGCGGCAGTCAATCATGAGACCAAATACCACTGGAATGCTCTTCTAAGCGATTATTTACAGGAGCGTGAGCAGTTGGTCGGTATGGTCCTCATCGTAGATGCTAGACGTGGCATTACCGAGCTTGATGAGCAAATGATTCAATGGTTTGTTCCAACAGGCAAACCTATTCATATTTTGCTCAGTAAATGCGACAAACTCAACAATAGCGAATGTAAACATGCGCTTGAGGCAGTCAAAAAACAATTGCAACAATATGACCCAGCGCTCCCAGGTGGTGTGGGCGACTCCAAACGACTCACGGCACAATTATTTTCCAGCACAAAACGCATTGGACTTAAAGAAGCAGACGATATAGTCATTAAATGGTTGTTTGAAGCAGATACAAAGACTCTTGAAGATGAAATCACAAACTAATTCTCATTTGCACTTCCCTGAACATCGTCCACGCCGTATGCGTCGTGATGACTGGTCACGACGCCTGATGCAAGAAAACAGTCTGAGTGCAAATGACTTGATATACCCCGTCTTCTTATTGGCAGGGGAAAATCAATCTCAAGCGGTGACATCTATGCCTGGTGTAAATCGCGTTTCTTTAGACTTGCTCTTTTCTGTGGCACAAGAGTGTCTTGAATTGGGCATTCCTGTGATGGCTTTATTTCCCGTCATTGACTCCGCATTAAAAACGCCTGATGGTAAGGAAGCTTTAAATCCCAATGGATTAATTCCTGTGGCTGTTCGAGAACTCAAAAAGCGCTTCCCCAATTTAGGCATCATGACTGATGTAGCCCTCGATCCTTATACAAGCCATGGTCAAGATGGGGTGCTGGATTTAGAGGGTCGCATCCTGAATGAAGAGACCACTGCAATCCTAGTTCAACAAGCTATCACTCAAGCTGAAGCAGGTGTAGATATCGTTGCACCTTCAGACATGATGGATGGGCGCATCGGCAAAATACGTCAAGCGCTCGAACAGAGAGGACTCATACACACTCGCATCATGGCTTACTCTGCAAAATATGCCTCCGCTTTTTATGGTCCCTTTCGTGATGCTGTGGGCTCTGCCATGAATTTAGGCAAGGCCGATAAAAAAACCTATCAAATGGACTCAGCCAATGGAGATGAGGCTTTGCGAGAGGTTGCATTGGATATAAACGAAGGTGCTGACATGGTGATGGTTAAACCAGGAATGCCCTACTTAGATATCGTTCGGCGGGTAAAAGAAGCGTTTAATTACCCTACTTATGTCTATCAAGTAAGCGGTGAATACGCAATGCTAAAAGCTGCTGCACAAAATGGTTGGTTGGACCACGATGCAGTCATGATGGAATCTCTACTTGCATTTAAGCGTGCAGGGGCCAATGGCGTGCTGACCTATTTTGCACTTGAAGCAGCGCGTCTTTTAAAAGCAAATCAGTAACCTTGCGCTACCACTCAGCAATCAAGCGATTGCTGAGTCTGAAAAGTTCCAAACTATTTTTGAATGGCTTGTTTTAAGCGTTCAATAAATCGTTGTGGTGGCATATAGCCAATGATGCGCTGACCACTGAGTTCTTCAGAATTGAGATTAAATATCAAAATACCGGGCGGACCAAAGAGGCCAAAGCGTTTTAAGAGCGCCTGATTATCAATACTATTTTTTGTAACATCTGCCTGCACTAAAACAAAATTCTGTAACTCTTTACTCACCTCAGGATTTTTGAAGGTATTTACCTCCATCTCCTTACAGCTGATGCACCAGTCTGCATAAAAATCTAGTAATAAGAATTTTTGATCTTTTTTTGCCTTGGAAAGAAATTGATCTAACTCAGTATTGGATTGAATAACTGAAAAATTCAAATCTCCCACCGAGTGCAATGTCTCGCCATTTACTGATTGGACATTTCCTGCGACTTGCTTACCAAGAAACAAGGGTGATGCAATCCACAATGCAGTTGCCACCAATAGAACACCTAAGGCACGCTGCAACCAAACCATCCACATACCTGTTGATGGAATCAATACCCGCGCCTCAATGGCGATAAAAAGGAGCGGAAGCCCCATTCCTAAGGCCATTACAAAAAGAAGGCCTGCCCCCAAACTCATTGAACCAGTCTGAGCAATAAAGGCCAAGACACCGGCAAGGGGAGCGGTAATACATGGACTAGCCACTAAGGTAGAGATGCCGCCCAATGCAAGAGCGCCAACCAAGCTGCCACCTTTTTGCCGACCAGCCAAACGGTCGATATGCTGATTCCAAACATGGGGCAATCTCAAATGATACAAACCAAATAAGCTTCCTGACAAACCCAAAAGCAGCATTGCAAATGCAAACAAGGCAATAGGGCTTTGTAATGTTCTTTGAACGCTCCCCCCTAAGGCAGCCATTAATACTCCCGCTAGAGCATATACAGAAGCCATACCAAGTACATAAGCTATCGCCAGCAAACTTGCTCGCCCTTTAGAAATAACTTTATTGCCCTGGGTTCCAAATACCACGCTTGAGAGAATCGGGAGCATGGGCAAAACACATGGGGTGAATGCTAATGCTAGACCCAGCACGAAAAATGCCAAGAATAGATAAATCGGGGTCGTGTTTTCTAAAAATCGACTGATAGCATTGATATCATCTCTTTCATGCCAAAGATCCATCAAACTAGAAGGCGTTTCCTTATTTTTTATTTGGGTGATAGCCTCATCTTGAGCATCGGGAATGGGTGAAACTTGTACGCCCGGACTAGTCAGTAGAAAATTAAAGGTCATTGGCGGGTAACAAATTCCCGCCTCAGCACAACCTTGCAATTCGACTTCTAAGTGGAGAGGTTTTTGCGCTGGTAATTTATTGTTAAGCAGAACGATGAAAGCTTGCTTATAAATCCGCATTGTCTTTTGAAAAGTTTCATCGAACTTAGTGGCGCCCTGGGGTAAAGATGGGGTTAATACAGCAAGCTTATTGGTTTGATTACCAAGTCTAAATTTTAAAGACTCTTGATAAACGTAATAACCCTTAACTGGTGAAATTTCGATTTCTATTTCATTGGTAGTTTCGGACCATGCCGCTTCAATACGAAAAGCTTGTTCGGGCGGTAAAAAAACAGGGGCT
>CAIYZI010000175.1 GCA_903930665.1 uncultured beta proteobacterium | reverse complement strand
TCTAATTGTTCATTTAGGAAAAATTCTTGCCTCTTTGGATCTAAGCCTTCAACAAAGTAATCCAGCCCAATCTCTCCAATACCTACAAAACGAGAATCACTTAAGGAGGATTGAATATGTTGTCTCAGGATATCGATATCGGACTCTTGCGCCTCATGAACAAACAGGGGATGAATACCTAAAGCGTAAACCAAACCTGGAATATTCTTTGCAAATCGTGAGGCGATATCTCTTGCGGCATCGGCATCTTTCGCTCTGACGGTAGGAAGCAGAATCGCTTTGACATCTTTCTTTTCTGCAGCATCAATAATTTGAGTAAGCGTATTTGCAAACTCTGGTGCATCTAAATGGCAGTGGGAATCAACCCAAGAAAGATGAACGCTCATTGAGCAAATGTCTTTAATGCTCCACACTCTAAATGCAAAATGCGATCACAGCGTTTTGCACGAATGGGATCATGGGTCACGATCACAAAAGCAGTACCTTGGTCGCGAGCAATATCTAACATTAAATCAAATACGCCATCAGCAGTTTCCGTATCCAGGTTTCCAGTAGGTTCATCAGCTAAAACGCAAGCCGGATTGCCCACCAAAGCGCGCGCTACGGCAACACGTTGGCGCTCTCCACCTGATAACTCTCCTGGCGTATGCAATTCTCTAGACGCTAAGCCAACTGAACGCAATATCTCACTAGCTCTTGCCATAGACTCATCTGGAGAAAGGCCACGAATACGCAAAGGCAAAGCCACATTCTCTACAGCGCTAAATTCATCCAAAAGATGGTGGAACTGATAAATAAACCCAAGGCTTTGATTGCGTAAATGATCTAATTTTGCAACAGACAAACCATGAAGATTCAAACCAGTGAGCAGCACAGTCCCAGAGCTAGGGGCATCTAATCCACCTAAAAGGTGTAATAAGGTACTTTTTCCTGATCCAGATGAGCCCACAATCGCTACCTTCTCTGAAGGTGAGACCTCCAGATCGACTCCCTTCAAAACCGTTACAGCAGTGATTCCCTGACCATAAGTTTTAGAGAGGCCTTTAGCATCCAGTATCAATGAATTACTCATAACGCAAAGCCTCCGCAGGCTGTACTTTTGCCGCTCTGCGACTTGGGTACAAGGTTGCTAAAACAGACAAACCAAAAGCCATGAGGCCAACGGTTAATACATCAGAGGCCCTAACATCGGAAGGTAGCTCACTAATGAAATACACCTCACGCGGTAAAAACTGCACATGAAAGATTGCTTCTATAGTCGGAACAATCACATCAATATTGAGGGCAATCAATAAACCAAAGCCAACGCCTGCCAATGAACCAAGCAAGCCAATCGCTATACCTTGTATCAAGAAAATTCTTTGAATCAGTCCTGAGCTAGCTCCCATAGTTCGCAAAATCGCAATATCCGCCTGCTTTTCATTTACAGTCATAACGAGGGTGGAAACTAAATTAAACGCAGCCACCCCAATAATGAGCGTCAGAATAATGAACATCATTTTCTTTTCGGTTTGTACCGCTGCAAACCAATTTCGATTGGATCGAGACCAGTCAGTTACCCATAAATCTTGAGGAACAATTTGCGCAAGCTGATTCGCAACCTCGGGGGCACGCTGCATATCATCCTCTTTTATACGCAGCCCTGATGGGTCATGTAAACGCAATAAGGCTGCGGCATCTTTCCAATTCATGATGGCTAATGAGCTGTCATATTCATAATGACCACTATCCACAATTCCAACTACTTGGAGGGTGCGCATTCTCGGCATCGCACCAGCTGGACTAAGATCAGTCTCTGGAACAATTAAGTTAATTCGATCGCCAACATGGGCACCCACCATTGAAGCTAATTGCGCACCCAAAGCCACTCCAAAACTTCCAGGCTTGAGATCCTCAATACTGCCAGCTACAAACTGTTTTGGTAAATCAGAAACCTTACCCTCTTCGCTAGGCAAAATTCCTCGAATAGCCACTCCACGCATAACATTTTCTCGGGTCAACAGACCTTGGGAAGCAACCATAGGGGCAACCCCCACAACATGGGGTTGAGCTGCAATCTTAAGTGATAAGTCCTCCCAATTGGGCAGGCCGTCAGGCGACGTAATTTCCACATGGGAGAGAACGGACAACATGCGATCACGAACGTCTTTTTGAAAGCCATTCATTACTGAAAGCACCACAATCAGGGCTGCAACCCCAAGTGCTATGCCAGCAGTTGATATTCCGGATATAAAGGATAGGAAGCCATCACGCCTACCAACCGTCTTACGACGCTTGGAGCGGGTATAGCGCAGGCCAATTTCAAGCTCAATAGGAATTCTTAACATAACGACAGTTTAGTGAATTAGAAGATCAAACTGATGGAATAGTGAAATGCCACCTAAAATCAGAGGGATGAATGCCAACCCACCCCTTTTGAAGCGCTTCACCCTGATGCTTTCAGGGGAGGACGCATTGGATGCAACCGACGACCTGCCCCATTTAGATAACCCACCAATGGGTCTGCCCCATGAGCGCTTCCTACTGGGAAAAGAGGTGCCAATTGCCCCTATTCTGCTTTTAGGCCAAACAGATCAAGCTGTAAGCCCAAGCGAGTCCATTGCCTGCCTACAGCCGGTGCATTTTCATGCGACACGGGATCACCTTATTCTGATGAATCAAAATCAGATAGATCTGACACAGGAAGAATCCTCCCGATTACTCAAAACCGTTCTCCCTTATTTAGAGGAGGATTTTGAAAATCCCCTGCTATTTCAAGGAAAGCGAGATTGGTTTATTGGGGCAGGACCGTTTACTACCTTAGATACTCATAGCATCGATCAAGCTCACGGACGCAATATTGACTGGTGGATGCCCCGGGATACCCATGAAGAAGGGCTAGCCAAGCGCTGGCGCAAACTCCAAAATGAAATCCAAATGCTTTGGCATATCGACCCCATTAACCAGGAGCGCGAACAGCGCGGTTTACCGAGCATTAATTCGATTTGGATTAGCGGCATCGGCAAATTACAAACCGTTCAAACCCCAAGGTTATTTGATCAAATCGCCACCATCTTTGGTGAATCGCCTCTTCTTCCGGGATTAGCCAAATATCTCAACATTCCCCATCAAGAAAAAATTGATCCGTCATGTCTTAACAATGGCTTTGCCTGGACTGCTCAGTCTGAAACCGTATGGAACACAGTAAGCCAAGCGCTCCGAGATAAACAATTGGATGAGGTAGCTTTAATTGATTTTCCTAAAGGCAAAACCCGAGAGCGAGTCCTTAAGGCAAAAGACTTAATAAGAGGGTCATGGGCTTTCTGGAAAAAACCAGAAGAATTAAGCTGGAAAGACATTACTCAGCAATAATCTGTCATGAGTCAATTTTCACAACGCCCATTTTCTGAAAGGACTGCCACCTGGTTACAACAAAGTGGCTTACACCCCCTATTGGCAAGGCTTTATGCGGCAAGGGGAATTAATGCTCCCGAGGAGCTGTCGCTTGAACTTAAAAATCTGATTTCCCCTGTAGAACTCAAGAATTGCATTACTACAGCAGGTATGCTGGCCGACATTCTTGAGAAAAAAGAACCGATGTTGGTGGTGGCGGACTATGACTGCGATGGCGCTACTGCGTGTGCGGTTGCCGTACGTGGACTCAAGATGTTAGGTGGTCCAGAAACACCTATTCAGTTTTTAGTTCCCAATCGGTTCACTATGGGTTATGGACTAACGCCAGAAGTAGTTGAGCTGGCAGCACAACAAATTCCAAAACCAAAATACTTAATCACAGTAGACAACGGTATTGCTAGCGAGGCTGGGGTTGATCGAGCACGCGAACTTGGTATGGAAGTCATTGTGACCGACCATCACCTACCAGGCGATCATTTACCCAAAGCTTACGCTATCGTTAACCCCAATCAACCGGGCTGCACCTTCCCCAGCAAGGCTCTAGCTGGTGTAGGAGTCATGTTTTACTTATTAGTAGCATTGCGAGCAGAGCTTCGCAAGCGCGGCAAATTTACCAGTGAAAATCAACCAAAGATCGAGGGCTTATTGGATTTGGTTGCGCTAGGTACTGTTGCAGATGTTGCACAGCTAGATCGCAATAATCGTATTTTGGTATCTAATGGTTTAAAGAGAATTCGAGCTGGGATTTCTCAAGCGGGTATTCAGGCGCTATTTCAAGTGGCAATCAGAGATCCACGTAAAGCCAACACCTTTGACTTGGGATTCGCCGTTGGCCCCAGACTCAATGCTGCTGGACGCTTGGCCGATATGACTCTTGGCATTCGGTTGTTGCTCAGCGATAAACCTGATGAAGCGCTAGAACTGGCTCAAGAGCTCGATCGCATCAACCGAGAACGTCGCGTCATTGAGACCGGAATGCAGGAAACTGCTTTAGCCCATCTAGCTGAGGATCAATTGGCCAGCAACATGGATGGTCGAACCAGCATTTGTCTTTGGCATCCGCAGTGGCATCAAGGGGTAGTTGGCATCGTCGCATCACGCCTCAAAGAACGCTTTAATCGGCCTGCTATCGTCTTTGCTCCCACCGGCGAAAATGATAGCGATGAGTTGAGAGGTTCAGGACGCTCACTTACAGGATTTCATCTGAGAGATGCTCTGGATATAGTCTCCAAGCGTGCACCAGGGCTTATTCTGAAATTTGGTGGGCACGCTATGGCGGCGGGTCTCACAATTAAAAAATCAGACTTTGAAAAGTTTGACCTGCTGTTTCAAGAGGTTGTCAATGAACTGTTAAGCCCTGAATTGCTCGAACGACTCAATATTCACGATGGCAAACTACCACTTTCAGAATTTACCCCCCAAACCGGCGATCTTCTGGCCGAAGAGATTTGGGGTCAAGGCTTCCCTCAGCCAATTTTTTACGGGGAGTTTGAGGTCATACAGCAGTCATTGATGAAGGAAAAGCATTTACGCCTTCAACTACGTCCAATTGGCGATGGGAAAGCGGAAAGTAAACCTTTCACTGGCGTTTGGTTTAACCATACACAAACATTGCCAGCCAAAGCCAATTTAGCCTATCGACTCGTTACCGACCGCTATCAAGGACAAGCTCGTGTGCAGCTCATGATTGAGGCCCATGATGAAAGTAGCGGTATCCCTGAGTAAGGTGCAATAACCCCTTTATAATCATGGGATGGAAGCTGAACAATTAAATACTATCTCAAATACCCTCTCCGACCTGCTCGTCCGTGAGCAAGCACTTCGGGGGTATCTTTGACTTCCAAGTAAAGTCACGTCGCCTTACAGAAGTTAACTCCATTCTTGAAGATCCCACCATTTGGGATGATCAAAAAAAAGCACAAGCCCTCGGAAAAGAGAAAAAGCTGCTTGACGGTGTCGTATCAACTCTCACCGACTTAAACTCCAATATCACTGGTGCCATTGAATTATTTGACATGGCAAAAGAAGAAAGTGATTTTGAAACGATTGCTGCCATTGAAAAAGATACCGAAGCCTATAGCAAGGCAATTGGTGACTTAGAGTTTCGTCGCATGTTTCATAATGAAATGGATTCTTGCAATTGCTTTATTGATATTCAAGCTGGTGCCGGCGGTACCGAAGCCTGTGACTGGGCAAGCATGCTCTATCGTCAATATTTAAAGTATTGCGAGCGCAAGGGCTACAAAACTGAAATCCTTGAAGAATCTGATGGTGATGTTGCCGGCATTAAGAGCGCCACCATTAAAGTTGACGGTGAATACGCTTACGGCCACCTTCGATCAGAGACAGGCGTACATCGCTTGGTGCGTAAATCTCCTTTTGATTCCTCAAATGGTCGACACACTTCATTTGCCAGTATTTATGTCTACCCAGAGATTGATGACTCTATCGAGATTGATGTCAATCCAGCAGACATTCGGACTGATACCTACCGGGCCTCAGGCGCGGGTGGTCAACATATTAATAAAACAGATTCCGCTGTTCGCTTGACCCACCTTCCGACAGGAATCGTGGTTCAGTGCCAGAACGATCGAAGCCAGCACCGCAATCGTGCTGAGGCGATGACTATGCTCAAGTCTCGACTATATGAACATGAAATGCAAAAGCGTCGTGTTGAACAAGATAAATTGGAAGCTAGCAAAACTGATGTAGGCTGGGGTCACCAGATCCGCTCCTACGTTCTAGATCAAAGTCGTATTAAAGATTTACGCACCAACGTTGAAATCTCCAATACTCAAAAAGTATTGGATGGAGATCTTGATGCATTTATTGAAGCCAGCCTGAAGCAAGGTGTTTAACCCCCTTACGCATCATCAAAGATATGAACGATAAAGTTATCCAATCCCCCGCTACTGAACCTGTTGATGAAAACCATATCATTGCCGAGCGTCGCGAAAAACTCTCAAAATTGCGTGAAGACGGTATCGCCTTTCCAAACGATTTTGTACCAACCCATTTATCCGCTGATTTGCATGCGCACTACGACAGCTTAAGCAAAGAGGAATTAGCAGCGAAAAAGCTTCATGTGAAAGTAGCTGGTCGTATGGTTCTCAAACGCGTGATGGGTAAGGCTAGCTTTGCCACCATCCAGGATCGTAAGGGTCAAATTCAGTTTTACATTAACGATGAGCTCACGGGCGCAGAAAAACACGGCGCCTTTAAGCATTGGGATATGGGCGATTTTATTGCCGCAGAAGGCAATCTCTTTAAAACCAATAAGGGCGAGTTATCCGTTGAATGCAGCAGCTTGCGCCTCCTTAGCAAATCATTACGCCCTCTTCCAGATAAATTCCACGGCCTTTCTGATTTAGAAACCAAGTATCGCCAACGTTATGTGGATTTGATCGTCAATCCTGAGAGTCGCAATACTTTTAAAGCCCGCAGCAATGCCATTGCCTCCTTGCGTCGTCATATGCTTGATGCTGACTTTATGGAAGTGGAGACGCCAATGCTTCACCCTATCCCGGGTGGCGCTACAGCAAAACCGTTTATTACCCACCATAACGCCTTAGATATGCAGATGTTCTTGAGAATCGCTCCAGAGCTTTATCTCAAGCGCTTAGTAGTCGGTGGTTTTGAGCGTGTTTTCGAAATTAATCGCAACTTCCGCAATGAAGGTGTCAGCCCCCGTCACAATCCAGAATTCACGATGATGGAATTCTATGCGGCTTATACGGATTACCGCTGGTTAATGGACTTTACCGAGGGCTTGATTCGTGCGGCTGCGATTGATGCCCAAGGCACTGCTGTATTGAGCCATCAAGGTCGCGATTTAGATCTCAGCAAACCCTTCCAAAGACTCACCATTACTGAAGCGATCTTAAAATACGGCCCACTGTCCAATAAGGCATATGACGCAGCGCAATTAGAGGATGCGCAGTTTATTCGTGCGGAATTGAAAAAAGGTGGTGAGAACCCAGATAGTCCAACATTGAAAAATGCAGGCTTAGGCGCGTTGCAATTAGCCCTTTTTGAATTGGTTGCTGAAGCCCATCTATGGGAGCCAACCTACATCATTGATTACCCAATCGAAGTGAGTCCACTTGCGCGCGAATCCGATATTCGCCCTGGCATTACTGAGCGCTTTGAGTTATTCATTACTGGGCGAGAGATTGCCAATGGCTTCTCCGAGTTAAATGATGCGGAAGATCAAGCAAATCGCTTCCGTAAACAAGTCGAACAAAAAGAAGCTGGTGATGAAGAGGCGATGTACTTTGATCACGACTTCATTCGCGCCCTTGAGTACGGGATGCCTCCTACTGGCGGCTGCGGTATCGGCATCGATCGTTTAGTCATGCTTTTAACTGACGCACCGAATATTCGAGATGTCATCCTCTTCCCGCACTTACGCCGCGAAGAAGAGTAGCTAAATTAGGCTCAATAAAAAGGCATCCTCGGATGCCTTTTTATTTTCCAAGTATTAGCTCGATTTAAATAGGCAAGCCCTTTTCATCAAAGACACCTTCAAATAACGCTGAGCTTAAATAACGTTCGGCGGTATCAGGCAACACCACCACAATTGTTTTGCCAGCGTACTCTGGCCTTTTAGCCAAGCGGATTGCAACCGCGGCCGCAGCTCCACATGAGATTCCCACCAAGATACCCTCCTCCTTAGCAATGCGACGCGCCATGTCAATCGCCTCCTCATTGCTGACGAGCTCAACCTTATCCACGATGGATAAATCCAAGTTTGCAGGGATAAAACCAGCGCCGATTCCTTGTATCTTGTGTGGTCCAGGCTTGATTTCTTCACCGTTTAATTTTTGGGTAATGACTGGGCTTGCGGTAGGTTCAACCGCAACTACTTCAATAGCTTTGCCTTTGGTTTTTTTAATATAACGACCAACCCCCGTAATGGTTCCGCCGGTACCTACACCCGCTACAAATACATCGACCTTTCCATCCGTATCATCCCAAATTTCTGGACCAGTAGTAGCTTCATGAATAGCAGGGTTTGAAGGATTGCTAAATTGCTGAAGCAAGATGTACTTATTTGGGTCTGATTCGGCAATCTCTTTAGCTTTTGCAATAGCCCCATTCATACCCTTGGGGCCTTCAGTCAACACAATCTTTGCACCTAAAGCTGTCAACAACTTACGACGCTCAATACTCATGGTTTCGGGCATCGTCAGTGTCAGCGGAATTCCTCGAGCCGCCGCAACAAACGCTAATGCAATACCCGTATTGCCACTAGTGGGCTCAACAAGCTCTTTACCAGGACCTAGCAACCCTTTTTCTTGCGCATCATTGATCATCGCTACTCCGATACGACACTTCACTGAGTAAGCAGGATTACGGCCCTCAATCTTTCCAAGTACAGTAGCGCCAGCGCCATCAGTCACTCGGTTTAGACGTACCAAAGGTGTCCGGCCAATAGTTTGAGAGTTATCGGTAAAGTAAGCCATGAAATTTCCTTAAAACAAAGAGATCAATTGAGAAGCCATCTTAGGAGAAAAGCACTAAAACGCAAAAGAAGTTCTTCTTATGAGCTAAGCACTAAAAAATCTACCGAACAACAGCATTAGACTTTTTAAATAATGTAACCAAAAGCACAAAGAAAAGCACTGCAAACCACAGCAGAGACCATTCGGGCACTTGCAAACCCAAAATAGCAGGCAATTTAGCCGAACATAGTCCATCAGCCTTAAACATCCAAGGCAAGACTTTTGCCAACTGAAATTGATTAATCCAGGTTTCCAAAGGGTCAATTCCACAGGATGTCTCAGGATGAGAAAGAAGCCAAACTTGATGAGCGGCCACTGAAATGCCATAGGCAGCGCAAGCAGTAGCTAAAGCATGAAACCACTGTCTCAAGGGGCTAATGCCAAAAGCTAAAAAGCAATTGATAGCAATACCTAAGTAACCAACTCTTTGCAAAATACATAAGGGGCACGGCAGAAAACTGACCCCTTGGTAGCCAACTTGCTGAAGAATAACGGCAAAAGAGACCACACTGAAGCTAAATAAAGAGATATATAAGTAGTAGCTACGTTTCATAATCAAATGATAGCGGGTACACCATCTAACCTTGTAGAAAAGACCCTTTATTACTAAAAGTTCATTTCATATGAAAAGTTAATCCCACTTTCCCTCAAAAAAGAGGCTAATTATGAGTATAATCAATTTTTTGCAAAATTTACAAAGCTTTCATTTATGGCCGCATACAACACCGAAACCGTTCTCACCGTTCACCACTGGAACGACACCCTCTTTAGCTTCACCACCACTAGAAATAAAGGCCTTCGTTTCCGGAGCGGGCATTTCTTGATGATTGGCTTGGAGGTTGAAGGTAAACCATTGGTAAGAGCCTATAGCGTAGCCAGCCCAAACTATGAAGAGCACTTGGAGTTTTTGAGTATTAAAGTTCAAGATGGCCCCTTAACTTCCCGCTTACAAAAAATTCAAGTGGGCGACCCCATTTTGGTTAGCGAGAAATCTGTTGGCACATTGGTAATTGATGATTTAAATCCCGGTAAGCATCTTTACCTGTTTAGTACCGGAACTGGCTTAGCTCCATTTATGAGCATTATTCGCGACCCAGAAACATATGACAAGTTTGAGAAAGTCATTCTGATTCATGGAGTGCGCCTTGTAAGTGAACTGGCCTATGCCGATTACATTAAAAATGAATTAACCCAAGATGAATTCTTAGGTGAAC
>CAIYZI010000174.1 GCA_903930665.1 uncultured beta proteobacterium | reverse complement strand
GTGTCATCAAGATACCACTAAGACAAGAACTCTCCATTGAAGAACTAAAGCAAGGTGTTTCGATTGAGCTCTCTTTACTTGGGCAAATTAATCAACTGTGCAAGACTCACAGTGAGCTTTTTGAATCTGCCATCAATAATCCACAACTTAGTACCGCTTTAACTACTGGCATAAACAAGCCAATTCAGCCCAAAGAATTTATGCTCTCAGAAGCATTGTCTATTTACCTAGCCAATCATCAGCGAGGCAAGGATAAGAAGTTCATTGCCTACACCCAATACAAGTGGAATACCTTTATGCGGATCATTGGCGATATGCCCTTAGTTCAACTCTCCAGGGCTCACGCCAAACAATATCGGGATCAAAGAATGAGTGAGAAAGTGAAGACCACCACTATTAAGCGTGAACTCAAGAACATTTCAGCCATTATTAAAAAGACGTTCTTAGAAGTGGATCTTGATAAAACCAATCCCATCAGCAACATTGAAATCCCAGGCCTTGGTAATGACTCTATTAAACGTGAACCATTTACCCATGATGAATTTACGCTTCTCGTTCAAAGCTGCCTAAAGAGAAATGATAGTAAGCGACGCATATTGCTTATGGCGGCATTTACTGGCATGAGACTGGGTGAAGTGATTGGTCTGCGCCATAGTGACATCAATATACGGGATCAGGCCGATCAAGTGAGCTATATATCAATCAAACCCCATGCTTGCAGGAGACTAAAAACCAAGGGCTCCGCAAGAGACGTTCCCATGATTGAATTATTAGTGAATATTGTTAAGATGCAAATCGAATGCTCCAAAGGTTCGACTTATCTATTTCCTGAATATGTCACCGAAACTCAGGTGCTATCAAATACTGCCAGTGCCACGCTCAACCAATACATCAAAAACTTGAATATTAATAAGTCCATTCATTGCTTGCGTCATTTCATGAGAGACGCACTCAGAGAGGCCGGAATCACCAAGGATCTGATTGACTCAATTGGTGGCTGGTCTTCGGGTGATATTGGCAACCTCTATGGCATGGGAAACAGTCTAAAAATGAAGCTTGGAGCACTCAATCTTGGATATAGAGCTTATATTGCGATGAAATAGCTATTTTAGAGACACTGTTTATATAAACAGTACTAAATCAATTTGAGCTTGATTTGAGGTTGTTTTTAGAAGAGTTCTACCGCTACCGCTACCTACCCATCAAAACATTAAAAAACCTCATATCAGCTTGTTTAAGGCTTTATTTACCATAATATGAAATATATATAACTTTATTTATATATAGATTTGACAAAATAAAGATTTCCGTGATATAATAGAAGTCTAGATTAGTTTTTTGCCTATTAAATCCTCAGGTACTGAGGGTTATATTCAAGCCAGTTCGCTACTGGTGGACATTGCCTACGGGCTCTTTTTTGCACCCTGTTATTAGCTTGGGTGTCCTAAAAAAGTAAAGAACTCCCCTTTTCTGGGAGTAATCAAAATGAAATACTGCAATACCAAAGACCTTCCGAGTCAGGAGCGTCTGCGCCAGCTATTTGTCTATGACTTTGAATCTGGCTATTTATCCAATCGCATCAACCGCAAGAATCAAGCAGCTGGAGCACGATCTGGAACGATTGATCACAGAGGTTATCGACGTACTTATGTCGATGGAGCGACTTATGCCGAACACCGCATTATTTGGGTTTGGGTGCATGGGTCGATTCCACCCGGCCTTTATATCGATCACATTAACCACCTAAGGCAAGATAACCGGATCCAAAATCTTCGCCTAGTAACACCCCAGGTAAACAACCTGAATGCCCTACCGAGCATAAGAAATAAATCTGGCTATCAAGGGGTAACTCGCATTTCTAGCTCTGGCAGATATCAGGCTCGCATAAAACATTTCGGCCGAAATAAACATATCGGGAATTTTGATACGGCAATTGAGGCATTTTATGCATACACCCTAGCTAGAGCAAAAACAATAAATAAATTATTAAACGGAGGTATCTATGCTTGAAGTATCAAGCTTAGGTTTTCAAATAAAACGTAACGCAATTAATTTACTAAAGACTCATCAGAATGAGCCAGCCGAGGCGCACGAACAATCCCTTGAGAAGGTCGGCATACAGATAAGTCTCATGCT
>CAIYZI010000173.1 GCA_903930665.1 uncultured beta proteobacterium | reverse complement strand
GAAGTTAACCAATCGGATGATGCGAAGTATGTCAATGAACATATCTTGGTGCTCACCCAAAATAATCCTGAAGCAAACGCATTGAATAACTCTAGCGCGAAGATTACAGGGGAGCAGGCAGTAGTTCTTAAAAGATTCAAGGAATCCACTCTGAAGTGCCGTTCAATTTCCAATGAGCTTCCATCGCCAGCATTAGTTGAAGTCTATACAAACTTTTATACAAAAATAGACGGTGTCTATACAGATTTACTGGACAAAAGAATCACTATTGGCGTGGCCAACCAAGAAAGGGCTATGCGCATTCAATATGCAAAAGGCCGTTGGGCGGAAATGATGAAGGCCCAAAAAGGAAGTTAATCCTACTCAATCTTATTAGAGGAGCCTCCTATTAAAACCCGCTATGAAGTGACCCCCAAAAGTTGGACACTTTAGTTAGGTTAGCACGAGGGATTGAGTTCGGTACTGAACCGGGCTTAATCCCTTTAGTTTTTGTTTGATCCGATCATGGTTGTAGTAGTGGATGTATTCCTCTAAGCTTTTTTTGAAGACCTCAATACTGGCAAACTTCTTTTTATAGAAGAACTCATTTTTTAGTATCCCAAACCAGTTTTCAATGACTGCGTTATCTAAGCAATTCCCTTTTCTCGACATGCTTTGCAGCACCCCGTATTGCTTAAGTTCTCGCTGGTAAGGGTTCATTTGGTAGTGCCAACCTTGATCTGAGTGGAGCACAGGATGATCTTTGGGGCTTAAGCGGATCAAAGCCTTAGAGAGCATGTTCATTACTAGGCCTAACTGCGGGCGCACATCTACTTGATAGGACACAATCTCTCGGTTATAGAGATCTAAGATCGGCGATAAGTACACTTTTTGTCCATTCACATTAAATTCAGTAATGTCTGTAACCCATTTTTGATTAGGGTGGCTTGCGTGAAAGTTTCTACTTAAGATGTTGGTAGCAGTCTTTCCTACATCGCCTCGATAGGAGCGATAGCGCTTCTTACGAGTGAGTCCTTTAAGCTGCAATTGGCCCATGAGTCTTTGTACGACCTTATGATTAAGGTGCTGCCCCTGGTTACGCAAGGCCAATTGAACGCGGCGATAACCGTAGCGACCTTGATGCTGATGGAAGATATTGCTGATCTGGGTCTTCATGCTTAGATCAGTATCCACCTTGCTGCCGGCCTTAATCCAGTAGTAATAAACGCTTTTAGCCATCTTGGCAATGATGAGTAAATCGAGTAAGCGGTACTGCTGCCTTAGTTCAGTAATTACTTGGGCTGTTTCTTTTGCGCTGTTTTGCGCTGAGCTAAGGCTTCCAACTTTTTTAGGTAAGCACTCTCAGCCTCCGAGTACTCTAAGCGGCGCCGCATCTCTGCTAAGGTCAGTTCAGAGATTGGCTTTTTAAGTAGTACTTTGATATCAAAAGCTTTAGGCATGGGCGGTCGTCCTTTGGGCTGGGCTTGCAAGGCTGCAAGACCACCCTCATTGTAAAGTCGTCGCCAAACTGTAATGGTGGAGGTAGTAGCAATATCAAAATGGACGGCAGCTAACCGCAGTGATACTTGCTCATCCTTAATATAGCGAAGGACGGATAACTTGAACTCGGGAGTGTAGTGCTGATAAGTGCGCTTTTGAAGGCTAGCTAACCCATGCGCTTGATAGGCTAAGGACCAAGTCCGAACCTCCGAGTGGCTAACTTGATACTTGCGGGCAACCCGCTTTTGACCGCCAAACTGCAGATAATCCTGAACTACTTGAAGCTTGAAATGCGTACTGTGCTTGCTCATAAAACAAAACCCCCTTAGTTAGACATGTTGTCCAACTTTTGGGGGTCACTTCAAAGTTCGGTGGATTTTTTTTGGGATCTCTCTATTGAGAGATCTTGTTAATGCAAGCTAGGCACTGACCTTAGCGGCTTTTTCTAGGCACTTAGACATTTCTTCGTAGCGTTTGAGGGCTGCCTTAGATGGGAGCACTTCTTTCTTGCGACCATCTTCATTCGCAGCCATTTTGATAAAACCCATTGCACTGAGGTTTTTAAGTCGACCATGAAGAGTTGCCTGGGAGCCTAGCTCCGCCAAGGAAATCAAGTCGCCTACCAAGATGGATTGGTTAGCTTGAGAACATAAGACAATCTTATTCAATAAGCTTTCTTCAATAAAGTCGAGTTTTTTCCCAGGATTGATGCGATCAAGAGAGTCGATTAAATTCAAAAATCGTAAATAAGGGCTGGATTTAGTGATGGACATAGTATTTTTATTACTGGATCTAGGGGGTTACGCTTAGCAGAATTGTATTCCCCTGCAAGCTGCTTAGCAATTCTCCCGTATTTCAATAACAACCACACTCGGAGTAGTGAATAAGGTTGGACTTAAAAAAAGAGCTCACTTAGTGCTTGTCCAGGATCCCGTGCACGCATAAAAGCTTCGCCTACTAAAAACGCATTGATTTGATGGTCGCGCATTAATTGAACATCAGCACGAGTCATGATTCCAGATTCAGTCACCAGCGTTTTATTTGGGGGCACCATGGGTAATAGTGAAAGAGTATTTTGTAGGCTCACCTCAAATGTCTTGAGATTGCGATTGTTGATGCCAAGTAGGGGGGTATTGAGTTCAAGAGCTTGTTCTAGCTCTGGAGCATTGTGAACTTCCACCAATACATCTAGTCCTAGCTCATGGGCGCAGGCCTCCAAATCTTTCATTTGACTAAGTTCAAGGCAGGCCACTATTAATAAAATGGCAACTGCACTCATAGCTCTTGCTTCATAGACTTGATATGGGTCTATCGTAAAGTCTTTGCGCAATACTGGGATGGTGCAAGCTGAGCGGGCTTCTTGAAGATAGGCTGCGCATCCTTGAAAGTACTCTGTATCTGTCAAAACTGACAAACACGCCGCACCATTGTGTTCATAGGTAATGGCAATTTCTGAGGGTTGAAAATTTTCCCGCAAAATACCCTTGCTAGGACTAGCCTTTTTTATCTCGGTAATCACCCCTGCTTTACCAGCAGCAATTTTTTGATTGATGGAGTGAATAAAGCCCCGAGGTTTTAATAAAGCGTTTTGATTATTTGCCTCTGCAAGCTCTCGTTGATTGGCTAAAGAAAACTTTTTAGAGTTGGCTATGACCTCTTGCTTTTTTGTTGCAACAATTTTTTCGAGAATATCGCTCATTGATTTTGAATTAATATATTTGGGTAGTGGCAACAAATTTATCTAGTTTTTGTCGGGCGGCGCCGGATTCAATAGCGGCTTTGGCCATCTGAACCCCGGTATTAATGTCTTTTGCGACATCAGCTACATAAAGGGTAGCCCCAGCATTTAAGCAAACAATGTCGCTTGCAGGGCCGACTTTCTTGTCTAGCACCTCTAAAACAATTTTCTTGGATTCTTCGGCATTTGCCACTTTAAAGCTATGGGTTGGAGCGGTGGCTAATCCAAAATCTTTTGGATGAATTTCATATTCACGCACAATGCCATCTTTGAGTTCGCCAACCAATGTTGGTCCTTCTAGGGAGATCTCATCAAGGCCATCTCGCCCATAGACCACTAAAGCGTGTTCCATATCCAAGGCATGCAATACGCGCGCTTGAATACCTACTAGGTCTGCGTGAAAGACACCCATTAGCATACGCTTGGCATCTGCAGGGTTGGTTAAGGGGCCTAAAATATTAAAAATTGTACGCACACCTAATTCTTTACGAATAGGCACAACATTTTTCATGGCAGGGTGGTGGTTTGGGGCAAACATAAAGCCTGCACCAACATTTGCAATACATTGGGCAACCTGCTCTGCGTTCAGGGTGAGTTTTACACCTAGCGCTTCTAGAAGATCGGCGCTTCCTGATTTGCTACTGACACTGCGATTGCCATGTTTGGCGATTTTGGCACCAGCAGCTGCCGCAACAAACATAGCAGCAGTTGAAATATTAAAGGTGTGTGCACCATCTCCACCAGTTCCTACTACATCAACCAAATGAGATCTATCTTCAATGTGAACTGGTGTGGCGAATTCGCGCATCACTTGTGCGGCAGCAGCAATCTCACCGACAGTTTCTTTTTTTGTTCGTAGTGCAATCAGCAATCCCGCAACTAAAGTGGGTGGTATCTCGCCGCTCATGATGAGTCGCATCATGGCTGTCATCTCGTCATGAAAGAGTTCGCGATGTTCAATGCAGCGCTGTAAGGCTTCTTGGGGGGTGATTGGCATAGCCCTGACTTGCCTCTTTATTTTGCTTGTAAAAAATTCTTGAGCAAGGCATGTCCATGCTCGGAGAGAATGGACTCCGGATGAAATTGCACCCCCTCTACAGCCAGCTCGCGATGGCGAACGCCCATAATCTCTCCATCAGAGGACGTAGCAGTTACTTCTAATACTGCGGGCAGAGAGCTTTTTTCTATAGCCAATGAGTGATAGCGGGTGACTTTAAAGGGGCTGGGGAGATCTTTAAAGACGCCAATGCCTGTGTGATAAATATCATCGGTTTTGCCGTGCATGACTTTTTGGGCACGAATGATGTTCCCACCAAATGCTTCTCCAATCGCCTGATGACCCAAACAAACTCCTAGAATCGGAATTTTGCCCGCGTAGCGCTTGATGGTTTCTACCGAAATACCTGCTTCTGCTGGACTACATGGGCCTGGTGAAATACAAATCCGCGCAGGATTGATTGTGGCAATTTCTTCAACAGATATCTCATCGTTACGAAATACTTTCACTTCTTCCCCTAGTTCGGCAAAATACTGAACCAAGTTGTAAGTAAATGAATCGTAGTTATCAATCATGAGGAGCATCGAGTCCTCCTTGTACTAAATCGGCAGCCATTAATACAGCGCGAGCTTTTGCTTCGGTTTCTTTCCATTCGGCTGTTGGATCGGAATCGGCGACAACGCCTGCGCCTGCCTGGGAATGCAGCATGCCATTACGAATCACACCAGTGCGAATAGCGATGGCCACATCCATATCTCCAGAAAAAGACAGGTAACCAACAGCGCCACCATAAACACCGCGTTTCACAATTTCCATCTCGTCAATAATTTCCATGGCCCGTATTTTTGGGGCGCCAGATAGTGTTCCAGCGGGGAAGGTAGCGCGCAAGACATCCATATTGCTCATGTTATCCAGAAGCTCGCCCTCAACGGAGCTAACAATGTGCTGTACATGGGAATATTTCTCGATCGACATTGAATCAGTGACCTTGACCGAACCTGTCTTGGCAATTCTGCCGACATCATTGCGGGCAAGATCAATCAACATGACGTGCTCAGCGATTTCCTTAGGATCTGCAAGGAGTTCTTTTGCCAAGCGCTCATCTTCTTCAGGGTTGGCGCCACGTGGACGAGTTCCCGCCAAAGGTCGTATTGTGACAATTTTTTCAGCCTCGCGCTTTTCTTGGCGCACCAATATTTCTGGAGAAGACCCGACAACTTGCAAATCTCCAAAATCATAAAAATACATATAGGGCGATGGATTTAAAGATCTCAAAGCTCTATAAAGCGCCAATGGCGAATCTGTAAATGGTTTGCTGATGCGCTGCCCAATGACAACCTGCATGCAATCGCCAGCCAAAATGTAATCTTTAGTTTTGCGAACAGCGCTTTCGAAATCTTCAGCCTTAAATTTGCGAATGAGCTCTGTTTTTGTGCTGGGGTGTGATGCAGGAATACTCATTGGCTTACTTAGGCAGGCCAATAATTCATTTAATCTAATTTGGGCTTTTTCAAAGCTATTCTCTTGGCTTGGATCAGCATAAACAATTAAATAGATGCGTCCAGCAACGTTATCGATTACAGCCAACTCTTCCGTTAACATCAGTTGAATATCTGGGACACCCAGTTCATCTGGGAGGCTATGTTGCGCTAAGCGAGATTCAATATAGCGAACAGTATCGTAACCAAAATAACCAGCTAAACCTCCGCAAAAACGGGGTAGGCCTGCTTGTAATGCAACCTTGAAGCGCTTGAAATAAGCGTCCACAAAATCTAATGGATTATCGCGATTGGTTTCAACCACTTTTCCGTCGGTGATAACTTCAGTGAGTGGTGCTGCCGGTGTTCCAACGGTTCTCAAAAGCGTTTTTGCTGGTAAACCAATAAAGGAGAAACGCCCAAAACGCTCTCCACCTAAAACTGACTCCAGTAGGTAGGTATTGGTTTTGCCAAAAGCTTGCGTTAATTTGATGTAAAGAGATAGAGGCGTTTCTAAGTCTGCCAATACCTCTTTCACCAATGGAATGCGGTTAAAGCCTTGCTTGGCTAAGGTATTAAATTCATCGCGTTGCATTAGGCGTTTCCTAGCTTTCCTAATTCATCACGCATGGCTTGAATGACATGCTTGTAATCATTTTTGCCAAAAATAGCGGAACCAGCAACAAAGGTGTCTGCACCAGCTTTAGCGACTGCACCAATATTGTCGACTTTGATGCCTCCATCGACCTCAAGACGGATATGTTTACCGGTTTCTGCTTTGTACTGATCTAAGCGTGCACGCACTTGAGCAATTTTATGCAAAGTACTCGGAATAAAGGATTGACCACCAAAGCCCGGGTTTACAGACATCAGCAAGACAAGATCGACTAATTCCAAAGTGTGATCGAGGTAATGAAGCGGGGTGGCTGGATTAAGGACAATACCCGCCTGACAACCTTGGTCACGAATGAGATTGAGGGTGCGATTGACGTGAGGACTCGCTTCTGGGTGAAAGCTAATCAAATTTGCACCCGCTTTAGCAAAATCCGGAATGATGCGATCCACTGGCTCAACCATAAGATGGACATCAATCACCGCTGGCTTGTCATTTTTCAGTGCATAAGGACGAATAGCCTCACAAACCAAGGGACCGATGGTGAGGTTGGGGACGTAATGGTTATCCATCACATCAAAGTGAATCCAGTCGGCGCCAGCCACCAAAACGTCTTTTACCTCTTTGCCTAGGCAGGCAAAGTCGGCAGACAAAATCGAGGGGGCAATAACAAACTGCGTATTTGAGGGCAAGTTTTGACTATCCATCCCTAGATTCTAGCTTGCAGTTGACTCTTGGATGGAGCAGAATTCTTGCATGAACGCCCATGAAATCAGTATTACGGTCCGAGCCCAGTATTTGCCAGAGGAATCTGAGCCTGATAACCGCCAATTTGCCTTCGCTTATACAGTGACCATTCGTAATACAGGTGCAGCTAGCGTCCAGCTGATCGCTCGGCACTGGTTTATTACTGATGGTGATAACAATGTCCAAGAAGTGCGTGGATTGGGGGTAGTTGGCCAACAACCCCTATTACGCTCGGGCGAGCATTTTGAGTACACCAGTTGGGCAACTCTACCCACTCCTGCAGGGACTATGCGAGGAGAGTACTTTTGTGTGACTGAAGATGCTCAGTTCTTCCAGGTCCTAATTCCTGAGTTCGCTCTAGTGATGCCTAGAACTTTGCATTAAGCACTCGATTTAACCCTATTTTTTACCTTTTCCGGTCCAAAGCACGATAAATAGTAAAAGGGCTAGTGCGAGACCTGCCTCCATCACAAAAAGCAACATTGGGTATTCATCAAGTAAATTGGCAATCATGATTTCTAACTTCAAAATGGTAGTAAGTTGTAAAGCTTCTCGGCGTACTGCTGTAGCAAGTGTATTCCTGCTGATTGTGGGCGGCTTAATTGTGGGGTGTTCTACTCCTCCCACCCGTAGCTCTTCATATCGGTCTGGTAGCGGAGCGGCTGGCACATATAGCTCTTCCATTGCCAGCTTTAGCGCAGTCTCGTGGCAAAACCTGCCGGGTTGGCAGGATGATGACTTAACCCAAGCATGGCCAGCATGGCTAAAGAGCTGTGATGCTTTGCGTAAACGTAGTGGCGATCTAAATTGGAGGTCAGCCTGCGCACAGGCCAATGGCGTCTCCGCAGGAAATAATCAGGCCATACGACGCTACTTTGAGGGCAATTTTCAAGTCTATGAGATTCGCAATAGCTCTGGTAGTGATACGGGTCTAATTACGGGCTATTACGAACCGGTGATGAATGGTTCGTTAACCCGTTCGTCAGCGTATACGGTTCCTTTGTATGGTTACCCTAGCGCTTGGAGGGGTTCCAAGCCTAATCCTGCTCCAACTCGCGCACAATTGATGAGTTCAGGAGTGCTACAGGGTTCTGAGATCGCCTGGGTTCAAGATCCGGTGGCAGCTGCTTTTATGCAAGTACAAGGATCCGGAAAAATTCGTCTTGAAGATGGCCGGGTAATGCGGCTTGGTTTTGCGGGAACAAATGATCAACCATTTAAGTCTTTTGCTCAATGGCTTTTAGATCGCAAGGAAATCTCGCGTAGTGAAGCTACGATGCAAGGTATCTCTGCATGGGCAAAACGCAATCCCGATCGTACAAATGAAATGCTCAACGCCAACCCACGTTTTGTCTTTTTTAAAGAGTTGCCGGGTAATGTCAGTGCAGAGCTTGGGCCAAATGGCGCTCTTGGGGTGCCACTGACAGCTGGTCGCAGTATTGCCGTTGATTTGCAAGCATTACCTTTGGGCGCGCCAGTATTTCTTGCAACGACCAAGCCCTTGAGTAGCCAGCCCTTGCAAAAATTGGTGATGGCTCAAGACACGGGTAAAGCCATCGTTGGCGGTGTAAGGGCTGACTACTATTGGGGTTCTGATGAGGCGGCTGGGGAGATGGCTGGACGGATGAAACAAAGCGGCAGAATGTGGCTTTTACTTCCCCGTTAATTCCGCTGACATTTCATTTTAAGCGGGGGTATTGCCCAAAAACCGTTGGGCTAGGTTTACCCAGTAACTTACCCCCACTGGAATTAAGCCATCATTAAAATCATAAGAAGAGTTGTGTAAGTGACATGGACCCATTCCATGGCCTACTGAGCGATGATCGCCATCCCCATTTCCTAGAAAGACATAGCAACCCGGTTTCTCAAGCAACATGAAGGCAAAATCTTCAGCACCCATTGTTGGATCAATTGAGGTACTGACATTGTTCTTTCCCACTAAATCTTCCATCACTTCTGTGGCAAAGCGGACTTCATTTGCATGATTGATGAGTGGTGGATAGTTACGCGAAAAAGTAATTTCTGCTTGGCAGTCAAATGCGCTTGCAACACTGTGCGCTATCTCTCTTAAGCGCAGTTCAATCAAATCGAGAACTTCAATCGTGAAAGTGCGTACTGTCCCACCAATGGAGGCGCTATCAGGAATGACATTGCTCGTCTCACCAGCATGAAATTGCGTAACGGATAGCACTGCTGCATCAACAGGGCGCTTGTTGCGGGTAATGATGCTTTGTAAGGCGAGAACAACTTGTGCGCCTGCGATAACCGGATCTGCACTGTTGTGCGGTAGGGCTGCATGACCACCTTTGCCTTTAATTGTGATTTCAAAGGTGTTGCTAGAGGCCATCATGGGACCACTAATAACGCCAAAATGTCCCTCGGCAAGCCCGGGCCAGTTGTGTAAGCCAAACACCGCATCACAGGGGAATTCCTGAAAAAGGCCATCGTTTATCATTTCTTGCGCACCAGCACCTCCTTCTTCGGCTGGCTGAAAAATGAAAATAACGGTACCCTTAAAGTCCCGATGATTTGATAAATATTGTGCGGCCCCTAACAACATGGCTGTGTGACCATCATGTCCACAAGCATGCATTTTTCCAGCGTAGCGCGAGCTGTGCGCAAAATTATTGTGCTCTTGAAGTGGCAGTGCATCCATATCAGCACGCAAGCCAATCATTTTTCCAGGCCCCAGATCCCCTTCTAGGCGACCTACAACACCTGTCTTACCCATTCCCCTAAAAACCGTAATACCCCAACTAGAGAGAGCTTGAGCAACTAAATCGGCTGTACGGTTTTCTTCAAAGCGCAATTCTGGATGAGCATGAATATTGCGCCGTATTTCTTGAATGGCTTGTGCGGAATCGACGATCTCGGGTAGTAAACGCATGCCTTCATCTTAGCCCAAACTGATATTAATGGTAGTAATTACTAGGGAAGGTTGATGTGCTGCGCAGCAAAAGTAAGCGCATCAATTGAATATGGGGCCTGATCGAGTTTTCGCAATTCTTTTGGCAAAGTGGGAATAAGCCCTAAGAATGGCGCGGAAACTCTATTTTTGATAGTTTCTAAATTCTCTTGCAAGAATGGCATTTCGCTTGAAAGCGCATTCCCTATCCATCCGGCGATGGTGAGATTGCGAGACCTGATGGATTCAAGGGTTAATAAGGCGTGATTAATACAGCCCAGTCTCATACCAACCACCAGAATGACCGGTAAATTTAAGGCTTGAGCAATATCGCCTAAGTCCTCATCGTCATTTAATGGAACCAAAAATCCTCCAGCGCCTTCAACGACGACTTGCTCATATTGAGATTGAATATTCTCAAAAGCCTTCATGATCACGATACTTTTTAACTCAATCCCTTGATCTTTTCCGGCAAGATGCGGCGCGGCAGGTTTATCTAAAACATAAGGACATAGGTTTAGCTGATCTGGCGCTAGATTTGATGCGAGTCGAAGAGTTTCAAGATCCTCATTCAGTAGTCTGCTGTCGTCATTCAGATAGGTGCCGGCAACCACGGGCTTAAAGCCAACAGCATTAATTCCAAGCTCTCTGAGTTTTAGAATCACAGCACCGCTAACTAAAGTCTTGCCCACTTCAGTATCAGTACCTGTGATGAAAAATCCTTTAGACATTATCAAACGGCCGCTTCTGCAATAACTTGTTGCTCAATAGTTTGCAGCGTTTTGATGAGTATTCGCAAATCACCAACACTGTGGTTCGCAGAAAATGTGACCCGTAAACGTGAGCTTCCTACTGGGACAGTAGGTGGTCTGATTGCTGGAATCCAGTATCCTGCCTCATCCAATAGTTTGGAGGCTAATAATGCGTTCGCATTACTACCCAATACAATGGGTTGAATTGGGGTTGGTGAAGAGATTTTTTCCCATGTGGAAAAGACCATTTCCTCTTGCCAAATATTAATAAGCTTTTTGAGTTGCTCACGTCTCGTTTTGCCTTCTTCGCTTTCGATGATCTCGAGACTTTTGAGTACGGTGTGTGCGATAGCAGGTGGCGTTGCAGTGCTATAGATATAAGGGCGACCTTTTTGAATTAACCATTCTATAAATGGTTCTTGTGCACAAATAAAGGCGCCACTTACACCGGCTGCTTTTCCAAGGGTGCCAATGTAAATGATTCGGTCTGAGGCAATATTCAATAACTCCAAAAGCCCGTGACCATTCTCGCCTAACACTCCAAATCCATGAGCATCATCGACCATAAGAAGTGCATCATAAGTATTGGCAATATCTAGCAGTGCCTTTACTGGTGCTAGATCACCATCCATGCTAAAAACGCCATCCACCACAATGATTTTGAGAGGCGCAGAGTCGCTACTAATTTTCTTTTGAAGAGTATCTAAATCAGCATGGTCAAAAAGATGAACTGTGGCACGCGTTTGTGTACTGGCCAAGCGTACGCCATCAATAATGGATGCGTGATTTAATTTGGCGGAATAGATGCTGGCTTTGCCAAAGTCCGCTAGTTTAGCCAGACCCGTCAGTGCAGCAATATTCGCAAGGTAACCAGTGCTAAAAAATAAAGCTCTTGCATCAGGGATATGCGTACCTTGAAACGAAGCAAGTTTTTTCTCTAACAAATCATGTGCAATATGATGCCCACTGATTAAGTGAGAAGCACCACTTCCAACCCCATACTGATTGGCGCCATCTGCTAGTGCGCGTAATAGGAGTGGATGATTGGCTAAACCCAAATAATCATTACTGCAAAATGCTTTTAGTCTTCTTTCGCCTACCTTGGCCGAGATATCACAAGGTGATTCCGTGACGCGCAGTTTGCGTTTGAGTAACTGTGCATCTAATTTTTCTAATTCTTGATTGGCAAAATCAAGCGCCTGAAAGATGGTTTTCATATGAGAACCTGTTCTAGTGCACTCTTTACCGCTTTACCCATTTGCAAGGTTTCTTCGGTTGATAAAATATAGGGTGGCATGACGTAGACCGTATTGCCAATTGGTCTAATTAATATTCCTTCATCCAAGCTTTTAGAGAACATTTCTCGTGCAAAGGTGTTGGGATTCTTAAGGGATTCATTTTTAACATCGAATGCAAGAATCATGCCTTGCTGGCGCCAATGTTCAATCCTGGTATCTGTCTTTGTCCATGCAAAAGCATTTGCAAGATCTTGGGAGCGCCCAATATTTTTCTCAAGAATATTTTCTGTTTCAAAAATATCTAAGCAAGCTAAAGCTGCTGCACAGGCTAGTGGATTGCCGGTATAAGAATGGGAATGTAAGAAGCCATGTTTAGTCTCATCCCTATAAAACGCTCGGTAAATACTGTCACTTGTTAAACAGAGAGAGAGGGGTAAATATCCACCGCTAATACCTTTTGAGAGGGTGAGAAAGTCAGGCCATATATCAGCATGCTCACAAGCAAAAAATTTCCCAGTACGTCCACATCCCACAGCAATTTCATCGGCGATTAAATGAATTTGATATTGATCGCACAACTGTCTGACTAAGCGCAAATATTCAGGTGAGTACATGGCCATCTGGCCAGCACACTGAATTAAGGGTTCAATGATGATGGCTGAAATGTTTTGATGTTCTTGTTTGAATAATTGCTCAAGTTCTTGCGCGCATTGTCTAGCGATATCAGCAGCAGTTTGGCCAGGTTGTATTTTTCGAGCATCAGGAGAGGAAACTGTGAAAACCTCCTGCAAAAGTGATCCATAGGCTTCACGAAAAATGGCTACATCTGTGACCGCTAAAGCGCCGATTGTTTCACCGTGATAGCCATTTTGAAGACAAACAAATTTTTTCTTTTCAGGCTTGTTATTGAGTTGCCAAAAGTGGTGACTCATTTTTAGGGCTATTTCTACTGCCGATGCTCCATCTGAAGCATAAAAGACATGACCTAACTGATGGTTGGTCAAGGCGGAAAGTTTTTCCGATAACTCGACTACAGGTGGATGTGTAAAGCCGGCCAGCATGACATGCTCAATTTTTTCTAGCTGGGCAAGAATAGCCTTATTGATGAGGGGGTTGGAGTGACCAAATAAGTTTGTCCACCAGGAGCTAATGCAATCGAGTAAAGGGGTGCCTTTTTCATCGAAAAGCCAAGCTCCCTTACCTTTAGTAATAGCTATAAGGGGAAAAGATTCGTGATGCTTCATCTGGGTGCAGGGGTGCCAAACGGCAGCTAGACTTCTGTTTACCCAGTTTTCTTTGCTTTGTTCGAAGTGAACATTTTTATTCATGTTTGATATTTGACCACTAGTTTTTCCAAATTCAGATCTGTATCTGTTATGTTTATGCCTTGAATTGATCTATTTCCTGGAATTCGACCATGCTGGACGCCCAAACTACTGAAAAACCCCTCACTCAAGTCAAATCTAAGATGGATTTGCGTAAGGAGGTAGACGCGTCTGGAGCTTGGACAGTTGCTCAAATTGAGGAACTTTTTTCCTTGCCTTTCAATGACTTAATTTTTAAGGCACAAAAAACCCATCAGGCTTATTTCCCAGAAGGGGATGTCGAGCTAGCGACGCTCTTGTCAATTAAGACCGGTGGCTGCCCAGAAGATTGTGGGTATTGTCCTCAGGCAGCTCGCTATGATACTGATGTTAAAGCCAGCAAGCTGATGGATTTGGATGAGGTTCTTGAGGCTGCTAAAGCCGCTAAAGCGGCTGGTTCAAACCGTTTCTGTATGGGTGCTGCTTGGCGGGAGCCTAAGGATCGCGATATTGAGAAGGTCACCGCCATGATTAAGGGCGTAAAAGCCCTGGGCTTGGAGACCTGCGCAACCCTAGGGATGCTTGAGGCTAGTCAGGCACAGGCGTTACAAGAGGCTGGCCTAGACTTTTATAACCACAATTTAGATACCAGCGAAGATTTTTATCGCTCAGTGATCTCAACTCGTGGCTATCAGGATCGCTTAGACACGATTTCCAATGTCCGTGCTGCTGGTATGTCGGTTTGCTGTGGCGGTATTGTGGGCATGGGTGAATCCCGTGAGCAACGTGCAGCTTTTATAGCTCGGCTAGCAAATTTAAGTCCTTATCCTGAATCAGTCCCCATTAATCATTTAGTACCAGTAGCTGGCACTCCATTGGCAGATCAAAAGCCTTTGGACCCGCTTGAGTTTGTGAGAACAATTGCAGTTGCCCGAATCACTATGCCTCGTGCCCGCGTGCGCTTATCTGCTGGCCGTCAAGAGCTTGGTAGAGCTATTCAGGCGATGTGTTTCTTGGCTGGCGCGAATTCGATTTTCTATGGTGAGCAACTGCTCACTACCGGAAATCCCGAGGCAGAGGAAGATCGTGCTCTTCTTGCTGAACTCGGATTAAAAACCAAACAAAGTTGTAAGACTGAGGTTTTAGTCTAAGTTTTTGAACCTTATGAGCCCAACAGATCGGCTGATTATTGAGTTTGATACTGCCCTTCGGTCGGTATTTGGGGGTGCAAATTCACGGCGCCCTATCCCGACTTCAACGGGTAATTCCACTGTGGAATTGGATGCTGCAGAGCGTAAACATGCTGCTGGACTGATGCGGGTCAATCATGTGGGAGAAGTTTGCGCCCAAGCCCTCTATCAATCTCAAAAATTAGTTGCTCGAAATGCTGAGATTCAGAAGATGCTAAATCATTCTGGGCGGGAGGAAATGGATCACTTAGCTTGGTGTGAAACGCGTTTACAAGAGCTCGGTTCACATACTAGCTTTCTTAATCCATTTTGGTACGCAGGATCCTTTGCGATTGGCTTGGCAGCAGGCTTAGCCGGGGATAAGTGGAGCTTGGGTTTTGTTGCTGAAACCGAGAAACAAGTCGAAAGTCACCTAGAAAGCCACTTGGAGAAACTGCCCAAAGAAGATCATCAATCGCGAGCAATAGTAGACCAAATGCGCATCGATGAAATTGAGCATGGACAAGCTGCTTTGCAGGCTGGTGGAGCTGCCTTACCAAAGCCAATTCAGGAAATAATGCAACTGATGTCAAAAGTGATGACCAGTGGCGCCTATCGTATTTAATTTTTGAATAAGTGGGATAAATTTTTTATCAAATAACTGTTTATTCGTACAGTATATCCATCGATTTTTACCTAAATAGCTAAGATCTGTTCTTAAGTATATTTTCCAAGCTCTTGTTTCAAGTGGTAATTTTAATATCACCATTTTGTGAACACAGTGCGCTAAGTGTTTGTAAACACTAGGGAATTTCCTAAAAAATTACCCAAAAACACTTGACCCTCTTAGGTTGATCCTCTAAAGTGGGAGGAAGTGTGAAAAAGTGGGGTAATTAGTGTTTCAAGGTGCGTCAGCTCTTAATTTAGATGCAAAAGGTCGAATGTCGGTTCCGGCCAAGCATCGTGACGCCTTGTTGGTTCAGGGCGAGGGTCGCATTACCCTCACAAAACACCCTGATGGATGCCTTTTACTCTTCCCACGCCCTGAATGGGACAATTTCCGCTCACGAGTTGCTCAACTCCCGATGGATGCGCATTGGTGGCGCCGTATTTTTTTAGGGAACGCTGCAGAGGTCGATTTAGATAGTGCTGGAAGAATTCTCGTCAGCCCAGAATTACGTTCAGCTGCAGGCATTGAAAAAGAAGTGATGTTGCTCGGAATGGGCAGTCATTTAGAGCTTTGGGATGCTGCTACCTACACCGCCAAAGAACAGGCCGCCATTGCGCAAGGCATGCCTGATGCGCTCAAGCAATTTAATTTTTGATGTCAGGGTGTTATGAACATAACTCATCGCCCAGTATTACTGGCCGAGGCGGTGACGGCGCTAATGGATGGTCCACTTCTTCAGGCGCAAAATCCGAAAAACAACATCTTAGTAATCGATGGAACGTTTGGGCGCGGTGGACATACTCAGGCTTTGCTCAAACAGTTAGATACCCGTGCGCGCATGATCTCCTTCGACAAGGATTTGGATGCGATTGCAGTAGCCAAAAAAATCAACGATCCGCGTTTAACCATTGTGCACGACAGTTTTGCAAAAATGGATCAATACGCGGAACCCGAATCAGTCGATGGAATTTTGTTGGATTTGGGCATCAGCTCGCCGCAAGTAGACGAAGCGCACCGAGGGTTTTCATTCCGTCGCGAGGGTCCGCTCGATATGCGGATGGATACGGATCATGGCATCACTGCATCGGAGTGGCTAGAGCAGGCACCGCAGGAGGAAATCACGCGGGTGATTAAAACTTACGGAGAAGAACGTTTTGCTTCGCAGATCGCTAAAGCTATTGTGGCTAAGCGAGAAGAGGGCCTGCCACCAAAAACTACTTTGCAGTTAGCGTCACTGGTGGCCAGTGTTGTTCGTACTCGAGAAGCTGGGCAAGATCCTGCAACAAGAACATTTCAAGCATTGCGTATTTTTATTAATCGTGAACTTGATGACCTGGAGCTTGGCTTGAAGGCTGCACTGGGATTATTAAAGCCTGGTGCGAGACTCGCTGTTATTAGCTTTCATTCATTGGAAGACCGGATTGTTAAGCAATTCTTACAGGCGCACTCTAAGGTAGAGGTGCCTCGTGGCCTACCGGTTCGCGATAGAGATTTGCCACAAAGTGCATTAGAAGTTATCGGACGTATAAAGCCAAGCGAGCAAGAAGTTCGAGAGAATCCACGTGCTCGCTCAGCAATCATGCGTGTTGCAGAAAAGCGTTCGGGAGTTTTGGCATGAATCGCGCCACGCTGACTTTACTTTCTTTATTGTTGATATGTGCCTTGTCATTAGTTGCTGCCCAACAGCGCGCCCGTAAGTTATTTATTGCTTTAGAGCATGCTCAAATTGAAGAGCGTCAACTTAATCAAGACTGGTTGCGTCTGGAATATGAACAAAGAAATTTATCTAAGTCGGCAAGGATTCGTGACGTAGCGCGTAACCAATTGCATATGGTCCCCATTTCACCTGAACGTACTTTGTACTTAAAGGAAGCTAAATGAGGCCAGTTGGATTTTCTACTACGCCAAATTTAGTTTTACGCTTGCCAATGTGGCGATCGCGTTTGATGCTATGTCTGTTGTTCTTTGTATTTATGTTGCTTTTGATTCGCGCTGTTTGGATCCAGGGTCCAGGAAATGCGTTTTATGAAGCTAAAGGCGTAAGAGGCACTCAGCGAGAGTTAGAGCTTCCTGCTTCACGTGGAAAAATTTTGGACCGAAATGGTCAAGTCATTGCTACAAGTTTAGAGGCAAAGTCAGTCATTGCCTATAACGATACGGTACCTGATGATTTGGCTGCAGATAAGGTTCGAAAGCTTGCAAGCTTGTTGCAAATCAGTGAAGCAGATTTACGTAAAAAACTCAAAGAAGAGCGCAAGCAAATTTTCTTAAAGCGTCAAGTAGATCCAGAAATAGCTCAACAAATTAAGCAGTTAGAAATTCCCGGTATTGGTTTAAATAATGAGTACCGCCGTTTTTACCCTGAGGGTGAAGCAATGGCGCACGTTGTCGGTTTTACCAATGTTGAGGATCGTGGCCAAGAGGGTATGGAGCTCTCTAGAGAAAAGGATTTGGCTGGTCATGCAGGCCAACGTCGTGTTGTCGTTGATCGTTTAGGTCGCGTTGTTGAGGAAGTGGGTATTGAGCAATTACCACAAAACGGTAAAGATCTACAGCTTTCAGTAGATAGCAAGATTCAATACATTGCTTATAACGCAGTGAAAAGTGCAGTAGAGGATCACCACGCTAAAGCGGGTGGTGCAGTTGTCCTTGATACACAGACTGGTGAAATTCTTGCCTTAGCAAATTACCCAAGTTACAACCCTAATGACCGTCGAAATCTTAATGGCGAACAACTCCGTAACCGCGTGCTGACAGATATGTTTGAGCCTGGTTCAACGATTAAGCCTTTTACCGTTTCTGCTGCCTTAGAAAAGGGTGTTATCAATCCAAATACAGTATTGCCAATTGGTTCTAGTTATTTAGTGGGTAAAAAACCGATTACCGATACCCATCCTAATGGCAGTCTGAGTATTGCTCAGATTATTCAAAAGTCTAGCAATATTGGTGCGGCAAAAATTGCGATGAACTATCTCTCTCCAGAAGAAATGTGGGATATGTATTCGGCTGTTGGGTTTGGACAGGCGCCTAAGATTGGCTTTCCTGGAGCAGTTACTGGAACCTTGCATCCTTATAAAAAATGGGTAGCTAGTGACCAGGCGCGTATTGCATTTGGCTATGGTCTTTCAGGCTCATTATTTCAAGTAGCTCGTGCCTATACGATTTTTGCCCGGGACGGAGAATTGGTTCCATTAACGATTGACCGTAGCCCCGACTTTAAGCCGGGTACTAGAGTCATTTCTGCCAAAACTGCCCAAGAAATGCGCCAAATGCTTGAGACTGTTACACAGCCAGGTGGTACTGCAGTAAAAGCCCAAGCAGATGGGTATCGTGTTGGTGGGAAAACTGGGACTGCGCATAAGCTTGTAGGTAAAGGTTATGGAAATAAATACTTAGCCTATTTCGCAGGAATTGCCCCAATTAGCTCCCCTCGTATTTCAGTGGCAGTCATGATTGATGAACCAACGGGTGGAAGTTATTACGGTGGCGATGTAGCTGCACCTGTATTTTCAACGATTGTTAGTGAAACCTTACGCACATTAAATGTGCTACCAGATAGTAGCGTTAAGCAAGCTACGCTGGCTGATAGTGGTGCGACTGATGCGCCAGTCGCTAGCGCAAAAGTACAGCATGTGGTTTCAAAAAAATGAGTGTGATGATGAATATTTTGCCTACTCATTTAATAAGTCATTTACAGGACTTGGTAACTGCATCAGCAAAAATTCGTGCTGATAGTCG
>CAIYZI010000172.1 GCA_903930665.1 uncultured beta proteobacterium | reverse complement strand
GGGCTCAATCCTTCAGAAGGGCGATTCTTAAAGCGCTTATGAACCCAATAGTATTCCGCTGGGCGCAGGCGGATTTCTTTCTCGAAATACTCATTTAATAATGCTGTATCCATTACTGGGTCATCGGTAGGAAATGCTTTGATTGGCTTGCTGATAGCGCAAATATACCGGCTCTCATCGGGTTTGAGGGCTGTCACCATCATGCACACTTCTGCCCCGGAAATTTTTGCAAGTCGAGAAACCGCAGTAATGGTATTGGTAGAGATATTGAAAAAGGGAACAAAAGTAGAGTCTTTGGTTCCTAGGTCGATATCCGGGGCAATGATGATAAATTCCCCTTTTTTAATTTCTCTGATGAGCTCGCGCGAATTGCCTTGACGATCAATAGAGTTTCCGCCAAAACGATTGCGCCATTCAATAATTTTTCGATTGAAAAATGGATTCTTCATGCGCTGAAAAAATCCAGATGTACGCGGCCAGTTTTTTTCTGCTGCAAGGGCGCTCAAGATAATGCTCCCTTCAATGCCGGTGAAATGCATGTTCACGAGAATGCGCGGTTTTTGATCAGAAAGATCTACCTCTGATTGCACCTCAATCATGTTGCTCAATTGCTTAACACTGCCAAGCCAGATAATACTTTTCTCTACAAGACTTCGACCAAGTAGGCGCCAATGTTTTTTGCTAAGAGCATCAATGGCGTTTTCATCTAGTTCTGGAAAGCAGAGGTGTAAATTGGTTTTAACAACGCGGTTTCTATCGCTTGGAATACGTGCGGCGATATAGCCCAGGCCATAACCAATCGATACTAATAATTTGTAGGGAAGGATGGAAAGGAGTTTGAGAAAGGCAACTCCGCAATAATTGAAGAAGGATTTGAGCAAATTAATTTTGCTCGGTATCATAACGAGTCAAGGCTTTTTTGTAGCAAGAACTGAGCTCACTAGTGGAGTTGATGGACATCCCCAGATCATTGACCAACCCTGTTTCTAGGCGGTATGCCCATCCATGAACCGATAGATCTTGACCTCGTGTCCAAGCATCTTGAACGATGGTGGTTTCACAGACATTCACAACCTGTTCAATGACATTGAGCTCACAGAGTCGATCTTGTCTTTTGGGTGTGGCGATACATTCACCCAGATAGCGTTCGTGCTTTTGATGTACATCTTTTACATGGCGCAACCAGTTGTCTGCCAGACCTACGCGTTGGTCGCTTAAGGCCGCATGTACACCGGCACAACCATAATGACCAACAACCAAAATATGCTTGACCTTAAGAAGATCAATGGCAAATTGAATTACGGATAAGCAATTGAGATCGGTATGCACAACGACGTTAGCAACGTTGCGATGAACAAACAACTCACCAGGCAGGAGATCGACGATTTCATTTGCAGGAACACGACTATCTGAACAGCCAATCCAGAGGTATTCAGGGGCCTGCTGAGAAACTAAACGCTTGAAAAAGTCAGGGTCTTTGGCGACCATGCTTTCCGCCCATTTGCGATTATTCGTAAATAGCTGTTCTAAAGGCTTGGAGTTCTTCATAATCATGCTTTGAGTTTAAAGTACTTTGATGACACCTATTTGGTTAAAACAAACCCCTACTGGAATTGCGCTTAGTATTCATTGCCAGCCTGGCGCAAAAATCACTAAGGTGGTTGGCCTGCATGACGGATGCCTAAAAATTTCCCTGCAAGCTCCTGCGCTTGAGAACAAGGCCAATGAGTTTCTGTTGGCCTGGCTCTCTAAACAACTGAAGATTCCTCAGAAGCAAATTCAATTTCTATCAGGACAAAATAGCCGTAAAAAACGAGTGGAGATTTGGGGGTCTATTACGCCTGAGCAAATAGCGCAAATCTTAAGTCCTTAAGATTTGCTAAGGTATTTTCTTGTGCCTACCAAAAAATTGCCCATAAGATTCCAAAAATAAGCACCCATTTGCCAATGTAATAGACAGAGCGGTGTTTTGCCTTTAGTTTTTTAGCTTGTGCTCGCAGGTGATAAAAGTAGCCAAAAAGGATATTTACAAAGCCAACTTTTTCTCCTTCAACGTTTTGTGAAGATGCTGCGCTCATTACATAGCGGCCAAACCAGCGATTCAATACTTGCACAATTTTTGTATATACAGGGCGTTCAACATCGCAAAATAAAACAATACGTTGTTGATCTGTTTCATTGGCTGCATAGTGGATATAAGTCTCATCAAACATGACTGGCTCGCCATCTTTCCAGAAGTAGCGCTCACCATCTACATCTATAAAACACTTTGGATCATTGGGGGTGACAAGGCCAATGTGGTAACGCAAGGATCCTGCGTATGGATCGCGATGGCGAACTAGAGTTGCCCCTGGCGGTAAAGAAGAGAACATCGCCGCTTTAACGGTGGGTATAGATTTAAGTAGCGCCACTGTTTTCGGACACTTTTCTTGAGCCGAAGGCATTTCTTTGCCATACCAATACAAGTGAAAACGTTTCCAGCCTGTACGGAAGAAGGAATTAAAGCCAATATCGTTGTATCCCGTAGCAACAGCAATAGCACCGTCACTATTGAGAGAGAGGGCTTCATCACGAATAATTTCCCAATTATCTTGAAGTAGCTTCATTTCCGGAAATTGCTCAACCGGTATAAAAGCGCCTTTTTTTACTTTAGAAAATAAATACAGAACAGTATTGATTGGGGCTAAGAGAACTTGATAGTCAGTAAGAGATCTAACTACTCCAAAACGTACCCTTCCCCGAAAGTAGACAAATACTGCCGATGCTATAAAAATAAAAAAGACGACATGTCGCAATTGCATAAAAATTACCAATTAGTGTTAATACTCATATTTTATTTCTTTGTGAGTAGAAATTGAGAAATTTCTAGGGCCCCATATCCCCATATACTTAAAATGGTGAAAAGAACGTTTTGGCAGTAGGCACCTTATTGGGGCTTTGGTGCTATATAAAAAGGAAAAGTACGTATGAACAGATTTGTAAAGTGGCTTTTAAGCCTTATAGTGATTGGGCTTGTTGGGATTTCAGTCTATACCTGGGCGATGCTAAATTGGAGTTATGGTAGCGGTGAACGTGCTGGATATGTTCAAAAGTTCTCTAACCGCGGGTATGTTTGCAAAACCTGGGAAGGTGAGTTAGCTATGGTCTCTATGCCAGGAACTATGTCTGAAAAGTTCTTTTTTACCGTGCGCGAAGATGCTGTAGCGCAAAAGATTAATGCTAATTTAGGCAAAAAAGTTGCGCTCACCTATCAACAGCACATCGGTCTATCTACTACTTGTTTCGGGGATACCGAGTATTTTGTGTCCGATATAAAGGTTTTAGAGGAATAAAAGACGCTGGATAAGGAATTTGCTGCCTCGCAGCTTTATTTTTGTATTTTTTTGTGGTTAAAATCATGTAAGCGTAGTGTGCGCTGACACCAATATATATAAGGAGCTTCACTTGAACAAAGCAGAACTAATCGC
>CAIYZI010000171.1 GCA_903930665.1 uncultured beta proteobacterium | reverse complement strand
TAGCAGTCCCTATAACCAAATCAGTGAGCAACTTCGCTTAACTATTGAAACTGTAAAAGAGCGTCAAGAAGGGGAGTTAATTAACAATGCCGAATATGGTTTGCTTGCTAATGTGGCTCCAGAACAGCGCATTAAAACCCGAACTGGAGCACCAACCCCAGATGATTTAGATGAATTGTTGACTAAGGTTTGGAAAGAGCCGGGATTCTTTTTGGCTCACCCTAAAACCATTGCTGCATTTGGTCGCGAATGTACTCGCCGTGGTGTGCCGCCTCCAACCATAGGGCTATTTGGTAGCCAATTCTTAACATGGCGTGGCGTTCCTTTGATTCCTTCTGACAAAGTCAAAATTCAAGATGGCAAGTCTTCCATTTTGTTGATTCGAACGGGCGAGAAAAAGCAAGGTGTTGTAGGTTTGTATCAGCCAAATCTGCCTGGCGAACAAAGTCCAGGTTTATCGGTGCGCTTTATGGGTATCAACAATAAGGCTATTGCTTCCTACTTGGTTTCCTTGTATTGCTCTTTAGCGGTTTTGACTGATGATGCTTTGGCGGTGTTGGACGGTGTAGAGATTGGTAAATATCATGAGTACAAGTAATCAAGTTCAAGTGGGATTTTTGGATCCAAAAGTCTTGGCTGACTTGGCTAATCAGAATTATTCAGATTACCAGTCACAATCGAGTAGCTTTGGTAATTCGCGGGGTGGTCTACCAAATGGTTTGGATGGCCATTCTTTGCAGCCTTCAACAAATTTGGATTTGTCTAAGTTAGCAGAGCTGGCATTTGGCGGAGTGGAGCATCAAGTTGGACATGAGGCGTTTTCCAAAAATCCAAGTTCACTTTCCCTGGGGCGTAGTTTTGGGGTAGAGCAGTTTATCCCAAACTCTCTTCTAAGTGGGCTGGCCAATCCAGGTAACGATCAGATCATTCATCAAATCTTCCCCGATCGGATACCAAGATCAAATACGCAAAGCTCGCCTTTTGATCCATTGTTAATCCGTAAAGATTTCCCGATTCTTTCTGAGAGGGTAAATGGTCGTCCATTGATTTGGTTTGATAATGCCGCTACCACGCAAAAGCCACAGGCGGTAATTGACCGGATTAGTTATTTTTATGAGCATGAGAATTCTAATATTCATCGCGCTGCTCATGAATTAGCTGCGCGTGCAACTGATGCTTATGAAGGCGCCCGAGAAAAAGTGCGTAAGTTCGTTAACGCTAAGTCAATAAATGAGATCGTTTTTTTTCGGGGTACGACAGAAGCTATTAATTTAGTTGCTCAGAGTTGGGGTCGTCAAAACTTGAAAGAGGGTGATGAAATTATCCTTAGCAACCTAGAGCATCATGCCAATATCGTTCCATGGCAGCTTTTAGCTAAGGAAAAGGGGTTGCGTATTCGTGTCATCCCGGTTGATGACGATGGCCAATTTCTTTTGGATGAATATCAGAAGCTGTTTAATAGCCGAACAAAGCTGGTGAGCTTTACCCATGTTTCCAATGCACTAGGTACCATTACGCCAGCCAAGAAAATTATTGAGATAGCGCATAACGCTGGTGTGAAAGTATTGTTGGATGGTGCGCAGTCTATTTCACACATGAAGGTGGATCTGCAAGACCTGAATCCCGATTGGTTTGTATTTTCTGGTCACAAAGTATTTGGACCTACTGGTATTGGCGCTCTCTATGGCAAAGAGGATTTACTCAATGCCACCCAGCCGTGGCAGGGTGGCGGCAACATGATTAAGGATGTGACATTTGAGCATACCCAATTTCATGAAGCGCCAGGGCGATTTGAGGCTGGTACTGGCAATATTGCTGATGCCGTTGGTCTTGGGGCGGCACTTGACTATGTGAATTCCATTGGGATTGAATTGATTGACCAGTATGAACATCAACTCTTGCTTTATGCGACACGCTTGTTAAAAGACGTTCCAGGCCTTCGATTAATTGGAACTGCAAAAGATAAAGCGAGTGTTTTATCTTTTGTTATTCCTGGCATTAAAACGGAAGATATTGGTGCAGCCTTAAATAAAGAAGGAATTGCCGTTCGATCTGGTCATCATTGTGCTCAGCCCATATTGCGTCGTATGGGTGTGGAAACTACGGTTCGACCATCATTGGCTTTTTACAACACATGTCAGGAGGTGGATGCATTAGTCTCTGCTCTCTATAGGATTAAACATCACTAGATAATGGATTGCCTTTGGCCCTTAGCTGAGTTGGTAGAGTAGAAGACTCTTAATCTTTTGGTGGCGTGTTCGAGTTACGCAGGGCCCACCAAACATACAACACCCCGCTATGCAGTAGTGAGGTGTTGTGTTTTAAGCCTAATTTGTCGCGTAACGCGACACTTGGATTGCCCTTAGCCCCCGAAAATTATTGAATACGTATCTGTTTTATTGATTAATTCAACAAATGGCATTATTAAGGCCTTCGAAAACCCCTAGAGTTTGCTGGTAGTAAATGGGGTAAATTAAAGGTATGGAATACAGTCCCTTACTAACGCCTGGATTACATGAAATCGGCGAGTCTGATTTGGAGAGACAGTTCATAGAGCCTTTTGCGGGGTCGAATACTAGGCCGTATTTAATTTTAGGGTTGCGTAACTATCTTTCATCCCTCAAAAGACTTGGAATTAGCTTTGAAGTCTGGATTGACGGCTCATTTTCTACTGAAAAAATAGACCCTAGTGATGTGGACTTAGTTGTTTTTGCTTCTGAAAAAGATGTTAACTCCCTCGATGAAAATAGAAGGGTTCATTTTTCTGGACTGATGGATAGATTAAGTGCGCGATCGAAATATGGATGTGATGTTTTATTTGCTATTGCTGAGAATGTAGATATTAGAAGTTATTGGAGGGGTTGGTATGGGTTCGATAGGAATGAGCGCCCCAAAGGGATTTCTAAACTAGTGATTAATCCATGAAGAATCGTCTAGAAAAATTACTGCTACAGGCTCAAGGACAGCAGAACGATCTTTTAAGGCAGGCAGAAAGTTCTGATAGTTTCGCCTTAAGGATCGCTGCCCAGTCAATGGACTCTCATATTGCCGACTTAAAGCAACAACTTACTTCGCTCAGCGATAAAGCGGAAATTGAATTAATGGAATTTAGGTTTGTTGCCTCTCAATTCAATAGGGGTTCAATGCCTCTTCATATTGTTTCTAGGGCCGCAGAAGAGATACGGCAGATGATTGGATATGCTGCTTTAAGGATTTCCCAGGGTGGACTGCGGAAAAAAAGGATACCAGGATATTTATATGAAGATTTAGATCTGCGATTAACAGGGCTTTTACCGGGATCATCAAGGCTGCTTGTTACTGCTGCTGCAAATCGAGATTTATTCGATGAGGGAATTTCAAAGGCAGCAATTGGTCGTATTTTCTCAGTCCTCGAATCCCAGGGAAAAGGAAAAGGTTTTTTAGAGGCGGTCACTGACTTGGGCCCATTTGGCGCAAAAAGTTTGAGAAATTTTATTCATCTAGCAAACTCTACTAATGCAAAGCTTGATTTCACCTGGAGATATTCTGGGAAAGAAGTTTTGAGTTGGACTGGTAATGAGAAAGCTCTCAAACAAATTGAAGATGCTTTAGATGTCACCGAGTTGTCTTCCAGGGAAGAGGTGAATTTAGAGGGAATTATTGAGCTGTTGAGTAAAAGAGAGCGGATGCATTTGCTAAGCGACTCAAATGAAGTAATCAAAATTCTTTTTCCAAAGAGAATGCTTGATCAAGTTGCAGGTCTTCACTTGAATCAGAGGGTTAAGTTGCGTTGCTCCGTAACGGAGACTGCCAACCCTCATACTGGTGAGGCATCAATTTTTTATGAATTGATAGATATTTTGGGCTAAGAGTCGTTAATAGTCGCCCATAGTTCCGTCGGTCATCCAGCGCCTGACATCCTGACCCATAACGACCCCATAGATCTTCTATTGTCACCAACAGTAGCCGCCACATTTCACCAGCCCCAAAAGAAAAAGCCCCTAGATTTCTCTAGAGGCTTTGGTATTACTGGTGGGTCGGGCGAGATTTGAACTCGCGACCAACGGATAAAAGGGCTACTTCAGCATTGCGATTTTTTCGATCGATAAACGATACTTATCGTAATAACGCCCTAGCTCCATCAGAGTATTTAGCTTTAGCTTTTCTTTTATAGAGGCGCGATACATCTTTACCGTTCTGAGGGAGAGCCCCAAAATATCAGCCACTTCGTTTTGCTGACATCCTTTGCCTAGGAGTAATAAAACCTGAGCCTCTCGTTGATTAATTGGAGGGCCAATACTAGATACCTCATTTTGAGCATCTTTATGATCCTTTTGCAGCTGATTTACTCTAGCAAATAGCCTCTGAATGGCATCACTAATTTTGCTAGCCGCAAAAGGTTTGAGAATAAAGTTAACCGCACCTTCTTGCCACGCATCTATTACATCGGCCTGAAGGGCGTTACCACTCATAAAAATAATTGGAAATTGAACATTGATTTCCTTAAGGGTTTTTTGTAGTTCAACCCCATTCATGCCAGGCATTTTAAAGTCTAGAACGATGCAAGTTGGAATTTGATCCTCAAAATTAAAATCGTTAATGGCCAGTAGGAATGATTCGGCTGAGTCAAAAGCCTCCACCAAGTAGTCTTGGGATAGCCATGCGCTTAAGCTCTCTCGCAGATCTGAATCGTCATCAACAATAATTACTCTGGTGTTTTTCATGAATGGGAAGGGCTTAGTGGTAATTTGATAGTGAATGTAGCGCCACCAATTGAGTTATTTTCTGCAAAAATTTCTCCACGATGTCTATTAATAATCGTTTTACTTAGCCATAGACCGATGCCCATACCGTCCTTTTTGGTGGTTTTATATAGCTCAAATATCGAAGGTAATGCCTTCGAATCAATTCCCCCGCCTGTATCTTTTATATGAATAGTTGCTAGGTCATTCACGCTGCTAGCCGCGATTCTAATTTCTCGTGTTGGTGGATTAGAGGTCTCAATCGCGTCGATTGCGTTATTTAAGAGGTTAATGAGTACTTGTTGAATTTGGATGGCATCTCCCAAGATGTTGAGTTCCTTCACAATACTTTGTTTGAGATGTATGTTTTTTGAGTTGATAGTGGGCTCAATAATTTCAATGATTTCATCAATAGCAGAGCTTAAGTTGATGCTATAGAACTCATTCTGATTGGTATTGAATAATTGGCGAAGGTTAAGCACGAGATTGGATAGTTTGCTAAGTTGAACATTGATCTTATCGAGCGCTGTAACCGTATCTTCGTTTTGACTATCTTTGCTGAGGTCACGTTTTAAGGTTTCTGTTTGAAGGCCAATAGTAGTGAGTGGTTGGCTGAGTTGATGGGCTAATGAGCTTGCCATTGCGCCAATCCCAATCACTCTATTTGAGGCGATGAGGCCTTGCAGTAAGCTATTTTTTTCTTGAGTGACAACAGCTAAGTTTCTATTTAAGGGGTTGATGCTGTTGGTTCTGGGGTCTACCCAGCTAATTCTGAGGGATTGATAAGAGATGTAGCGAAATACATTGAGGATCATGAACAAAATGTAAAAAATGGTCGCTGGGGTGCTGGGTATTCGAGCGTTAATTGGGGCGTCATTTGTTAAGCAGCTAATAATTCGAATAATGGCAAATAAGCCAAGCATCACTTCAATATATTTAAACCAACCAAAGAAGAGGTTATTTTGCAAATCATTTTCTTTGGTGGATTTGCAAATGAAGTAGGTCCAAAAACAAAACAGGACATCAGTAATGCTTACAAATAAAGTAAGGGTATTGATAGAGGCATTCTGATAGCGCAATACTTCAATCACTGAGGCATAAATAGCGCTAAATAAAATTGCTAAGGTAAATTTTCTAAGATTAGTGGTGGATGAAAGTGCGTACGTACTAAACAAAACACATACATTTGAAATCCATACAGAAGCGTTGACTATAAAAAGTAATTCAGGCCTTAGAAATTGGGGCTTAAGATTAATCAGCGCAATTCCCAATATCCCAGGGATGATGGTCAATTCGCCCAAAAAGAAATATTTCCCCGAGGCATCAATTTTCCCGTTAAAGGAAAAATACAAAATACTGGCCGAGCAGACTGTAATCAGAAGATAGGCTATGGATAAGGCTGCCAGAGGGTTCATATGGTCCAATTGGCGATGCGGTTCATTTGGCCATTCTACAAGACTAAATATCTAGGAATACTGTACCTGAGTACATTGAATGTTACATTTTTAGCTGGTAAGGTAGGCTCGATATTTATATTTAGTATCACCGTATCTACTGCATACAACAACTCAAATAAAACCCTTTTGACCTTTCTAAGATCGATGAAATCCGCTCTAAAAATAATCTCTTGTTTACTGCTTGCAGCTACATTCGTAATTAATGTGGCGTGGGCTCAAAGTGATAACGTTAATTCCCCCATCCCTCAGGCTTCTAATGACTGGCGAGTTGAAGTATCTCCTTACGTTTGGCTTACTGGTATGAAAGGTACTGTTGATTTTAATAATGGACTAGCAAAATCTAGTTATATTTCTACAAGCGATATTCTGAGTAACCTCAAATCTGGCGGGATGATAGCTGCAGAAGTTCACAAAGGTGATTGGGGTATTGCAGGAGACCTCATTTCTGCTACCTTGCAAAATTCTGGCTCTATTCCCGTGGCAGGAGGTGCGGCGACTGTTGCCGATAAGATTACCATGCAGCAAACTGTTCTGACAGGGGTGGTTACCTATTCCATTGCTAAAACAAATGAGATTTATGCTGATGGCTTGCTTGGTGTGCGAGCAATCGACATTACTGCCACATTGAATGGCAATCTCATTGGCACTCCAGAAAAGCAAACAATTTCCAGTAAAACATCTACGATGGATCCCATCATCGGCGCTAAAGGCCGATATCGAATCGCGGATTCTAGTTGGTATATCCCCGCTTATGCTGATATTGGTAGCGGCGGCGGCACTACCAATTTGACATGGCAAGTAATGGCAGGTATTGGCAAATCATTTGGCAGCTTGATTGATGCCTCCTTAACTTACCGTGCTCTTTATTACGATATGAGCTCAGGTGGAGTTCTACAAAAGACAACTATGCAAGGCCCGCAAGCTGCAATCACCTTTAAGTTTTGATTTTTATCTTTCAATCATTTTTAGTATCTAAAGGTAGTAAAGCATGAAAAAATTACTATTCACAATGTTGTTGAGCTCTCTTTTTGGAGTTGGCTCTACAGTGGTGTTGGCTGAACCATCTATCCCACCTTTTTATGCGGCAGTTACAAAAATGACTCCTGAGGGTAAGTTGGGGCAGGTAATTCGCCAAGAAAAGATTGCCACTTCTATCAAGGGCGCACAGGCATGGAGAATTGCTTATATTTCATCGGATATTGCTGGTAGAAAGACAATTGTGACCGGTATGGTCATTGCGCCTACTGGCCCTGTACCAGCGGGCGGTCGTCCCTTGATTAGTTGGGCACATGGCACTACTGGTACAGCGCAAAACTGTGGCCCTTCTCAAGTAACGGATCCTGCCGTTCCTTTAAATCAATATTTTTTAATGAGTGGAAATTCTTGGACGGACTATGGCGTCCCTTCTGTTGAGGAATTGATTGGTGAAGGGTTTGTAGTGGCTGCTACGGATTACCAAGGCTTAGGCGGTGGTGGTAGGCATCAATATGGGGTTTCGGCAACCCAAGGCATGGATGCGATTAATGCTGCTCGTGCTGCAGGTTCAATCAAAGAGACTGGCGCAAATAAAAAAGCACTTGTGTATGGTTGGTCTCAGGGCGGAGGAGCCACGATTGCTGCTGCAAGTATGCCCGAATACATTAGGCAAAAAGGTACTGCATTTGATGATTTAGACATGCTTGGTTTTGTGGCGATGGCTCCATTAGATTTGGCTGCGGCGGCTCCTAAAGGAAAAATAGACCAAGCTGGTGCTGATGCTTATTTTTCGGGGACTTTTAAAGAGTTTTCGGACAGCATCTTTAATTTTTCACACGCAGTCATGGGATATTGGGGAACTCAGGCTGCATTTCCGAAGCTTCAATTATCAGTCATCATGACTGATGAAGGGGTCCAAGCGATTAATCAGATCATGACTAACAAATGTATGCATGTAGTTCCTGATACTCTAAATTTCAATTTCAGCTCAACTTACATGAATCTTATTAAGAAAAATCCGAGCAACACTCTGGCGTGGTCTGAGGCGTTTGTAAAAGGTAGTATTGCTCAAGTTAAACCTGTAGCACCAGTACAAATTTACTTTGGTACTGCAGATGTTACGGTTCCCCCTCTAATGCATAAGGCTTATCAAGATCAGATGTGCCAATTGGGTGGTAATGTTGGCAGAATGCAGCTGCCTGGGGCGCAGAATCACTTTACGACTCCTCCGGTAGCTAAGCAGTATTACCTTGAGTGGATAAAAGATAGGGTTGCAGGCAAGCCCTTGGCAAATGGATGTCTAGAGGGCTAAATTTAATTTACTCACCCCAATCACTTTCACTATTTAAAAATCCTGTTGGAATCAAAATGAAAAAAATTTCGAAGCTATTTATTGCATTCATGGCAACCCAAAGCTTGTTAGCTTTTGCTCAAATTAATGGAACCTCTAAAACTCAACCAGTAACAAAGGCGATAGAGGGATATTCAGATGCGGAATATGAAGCCATGTTTAAAGTTTATGGTTATCAAACCGCACTGATTGGTGGTGATGCATCTCTTTTTGCTAATAGCCGAATGGCTACTTTTTTTCATACTGCTGTTGTGCCGCAACGCAAGCCATCAAACCCAGTACCTACCGAATTAAATCCAGCGATTGGTAGGATTGAGGCTACATCCCCTATCGGCACGATGTCGCTCGACGATTTTGTAACAAACCCTAAGAGTGACATTCAGGCATTTATTGTGATGCACAAGGGTAAGGTGGTTTATGAGCGCTATCCAGGAATGAAGCCTACCGATAGTCATGTATGGGCTTCAACAGCAAAGCCTATTGTTGGTCTATTGCTAGAGCAGCTCATCGATGAAGGAAAAATTGATCAAAATGGAACTTATGGGCAATATGTGCCTGATTTCCGCGGAACTGCTTGGGAAAATATCAGAATTCTGGATATTATGAACATGGCATCAGGATTAAATATTGGTGAGACTGATGCGGCACGTCACAACCCAACATCTATACCAACCCGTTTATTTCTTTCTGAATTTGGTCAGCCAGACTCGATTACTAAAAAGATTGAGACAACACGTACTATTTTGAAGCTTGCTGCCAAGGAGATTCCTCCGGGCACTCGTTTTGACTACAGCTCTTTAAATACCCAGGCGCTTGTAATCCTTGTTGAAGAGGTGACCAAAAAACGCTTTTCTGATGTAGCTGATGAAAAAGTGTTTTCACACATGTCGCTTGATGGTGATATGCAACTCCATCTTTCTTCAGGTGATCGCTTAGAAGCAATGCATGGACTTGTATCGAGTCGACTCCGCAACCTCATGCTTTTTGGCATGTTATACACACCAAGCTGGAGCAAGATTGCAGACCAGCAAGTTGTATCAGATGCAGCTCTGCATCGCATTCGCAAAGAGGTAGCTAGCCATCAGGCTTATATGGCCGGCAGTGATGGCCCCACATTTACCAATGCATTAAATGACTATGTCATTAGTAATAATCGCCAATGGGATGATATTTTCCCAGATGGAGATATGTTTAAGCTAGGTTTTATGGGGCAGGGTCTTTATGTTTCTCCAGACCGCGATCTAGTGATTGTCTACTTTTCTACCAATCCCGATACAACCCCTGGTCAGCGTTATATGCGTCCGATTGCAAAATCTGGGCTGTTCAATTAATTGATGATTAATCCTTAATCATCAATTGCGGCGTTTGTAGACCCATCCAATCACCATGCTGGCTACATTTTTAACATCTTTTATTGCTGTTTTTGCAGCACTGTTCCCAATTATCAATCCCCTGGGAGATGGCCCCATATTTCTCAATATGGTTCAGGGTTGCACTGAAGAAGTAAGACGTAGGTTGGCGAGAAGTGTAGCCATCAATTGTTTCGTGATGCTATTTGGCTCTATGTTGATAGGCCCACAATTGCTACTATTTTTTGGTATCTCACTCGCAGCACTAAAGTTAGCTGGTGGAGCTGTGGTCATTGCAATGGGATGGAATTTACTAAACCAGCAGGGCACTTCAGACCACGGCACTAATCCATCTACTGGGATTACTGATGCTACAGCCGCTGGAAGCGCTTTTTTCCCATTGACGATGCCTATGACTGTGGGTCCAGGATCTATTGCAACTGCCATATCACTAGTAGCGGCTGAGCGAGACGAAAAAGACTTTCATTTTTTAGCTGAATTACCGGCAGTCATTGGCGCTACATCGGCTCTCTTTGTGCTTTCGCTAGTAATTTATTTGGTTTATCGCGAATCTTCAGGTATTCAGCGGGTTTTAGGTGCCAATGGAACCAATGTACTCATGCGTCTATTTGCTTTTATTTTGTTGGCAATAGGTGTGCAAATTTTCTTGGGCGGTCTTAATGGGTATGCCATCGATTTATCTAAATTAATTTCAACACGTTAATTTGCAATATTTATCTTTATTTCATTTTCCCAATTCATAGGAGGTAGTTATGTGTACGTCTCTTTTAACATTTGATGCTGACGGTAAGGCGTATCTTGGCCGTGGCATTGAGTATTCTCGCCTCATGCCGACCCAAATTTCATACTTGCCGGCAGGAACCACAGTTGAGTCTGCAACCCCAGATGGTAAGCAGGGAAAAACTTTTAATACCCAATTCCCTATTTTGGCATTTGTTGGTCAATCGATTCCTTCAGCAAAATTCCCGGCTGTATTTCAGGGAACCAATGATCAAGGACTCTCTTTTGGCGCTCAGACACTCATCAATTCAAGTTCGCCATCTGTTGGTAATGATCCTTCAAAAATCCTCTCTGTCAATGATTTAGGAGCTTGGATTTTGGGAAGCTTTAAAAGTGTTCCTGAAGTGAAGGCGGCATTACTTAGTGGTGAAACAGAGTTTTGGCTGCCATTAGTACCAGACTTTGGAAATACTCCTTACCAAGAACACTATGCTGTTTTTGATAAAAACGGAGGAGCTATTGTTATTGAATTCTTCAACAATAAGTTAAATGTTTATGACAATCCGGTCTATGTGATGACCAATCAGCCACAGTTTCCATGGCACCTAGAGAATTTAAATAACTATACATTTACCAATCTTGATCAAAATACAGGGCAACTTGGAAAAATGAAGTTAGTTTCAACTGATGCTGGAATCGCCTTAGCTGGATTACCATCCTCACAAACCTCTGTTGGTCGATTTGTTAAGGCAGCTTTTTACGCAAATTATGTTCGCAAAGCCACAAATCCAGATGATGCCATTACAACATTGGCCCACATCATGAATAACTTTGACCGTCCTTATGATCTAACAATTGATGGAGCGGGCTCAGTTGGTGATGGCCCAGGAGGCGATAGTCAATCTACTGAGGTGAGCTATGTTCTCTTTCTGCATGACTTGTCCAGAAACCTATTTTATGTACGCTCCATTAATGCTATGAACTGGTCAGTGATTGATATCAATAAGCTGAAAGACATTAAGGAAATCAAGTCGATCAACTCATATGAGGTTAATCAAGCTGGGGCAGATGCTTTTACTCAGTTTTATCAATAAGACCTAAAAATTGCCTATAAAGCCACTCTTCGGGGTGGTTTTATTTTGTCGGTTAACCCGACAAATCACCACAAGTGTCCGGAAACGCGACACTTGAATCTTTCTTGAGATGCTTATAGTCCAAGCGGTCATCCAGCGCCAGACATCCTGAGTCCTTACAGCTCCACAAGATCACCTATTGAGTCCAAGTAGTCACCAACACATTCCAAGAAACCAAAAGAAAAGGGACCACATTGCTGTGATCCCTCGATATTACTGGTGGGTCGGGCGAGATT
>CAIYZI010000170.1 GCA_903930665.1 uncultured beta proteobacterium | reverse complement strand
ATAAGTAAACCTTTGGACCTAATATTTTCTAGGATTTTGGGATCCAATGGCTGGCCTTTTTGATGAAGGGGAATGACTTCAGGATCTGACCATGAGCCTTGGACTAAGTAATCGGTTTGGAAATTGCGATTCATTTGATTGGTAATTAAATATTGCCCTACCAAGGCGCCCAATCCAACAATGGGATTAATGACAAATGCCGCCAAAGATCCCGCGGTGGCATCGATGCTAGGAAATATTGTTATCCTCAGATCCTGAGTCTCATTAGGGATATTAATTTCACCACTGATGGCGACCCTTGCTTGATCAAGTTCCATCGTAAATGGATTTGCTTTAGCAATACCATTATTGATATCGAAGCTACTGGTTATTGATTTGAAAGGCGTCCCCTTGGTCACAATATTTCCAAGGCTACCCTGTAGATCTAAAGTTGCAAATCTAAATAAGCTTTGTAAGCTAAGTACATCTAATATCTTAGCGGCACTGGTATTTACCTCTAAAAGGCGGCCCTTTTGTAAATCTAAGTTCAGCTTTCCTGACAGCGTACCGTAATCGGTATTAAAGGGTGAGCCATCCCATTCTAATTTTCCGTTGATTTTGCCCTGTCCTCCCTCAATGGTTTTTTGATTGGTCCAGTGGGAAACAATCTGCCCAGCGTCCTTGATATTCATATCAATGTTGAGGGTGTTATGTTCTGTTTGGTTTTGACTGCCGCCTGCCCATTGGCCTGAGACTGTAGTGCTTCCTTGGGGGTTATTGATTTGAATTGATTCAATCGTCAGCAAATTGAAGTGGGTTTTTGTCAAAACCTTGACCTGGCCCAACTCTGCTTTTGTCCACGATAAATCATCAATGACAAGATCGATGCTGGGAATAGAGTTAGGGCTTAATGTGCTCTTATTAGCACTAGTTGCTATTATCTTTGATGGAATTTTTTGTGAGCTAGAAATTTCGCTGGGCGCAGGATCTGGATTAACGTCTGGAATTTTTAAATGCGTAATTCGACCACGGATTAGTCCATTGGGATTTTCTGAGTTCGCTTCATGCCAGAATGCTTGCCCAGAAATTTCAGGGGAAGTAATACGACTCCGCCAGACATGATTTTTATTAGCAACAGTAAAGTTCACTTCAGGCCATGTGCGCTTAAGTAGAATTAATTTTTTTACTTGAGCGTTCACTTGAACGGGGATATCCAGAAAATTCTCTTGAACTTGAGACTCTTTGGAAACTTCAGCTTTTCGAGGCTTGAGAAATTCTTGCCAAGCGTCCAGATCCAACTCGTTGACTTGAAGATTCAGCCCCAGCCCTTGAGGCGCTAAGGTTGCTGCAGTGCCTATCCCATAGGAGTGACGAAATTCATTGTCATAGCCTAGGGCACCCTCCGTAAAATACTGATCACCAAACTTACCAGACCAATCGAGGCGATTTGTATTTCCCTTATTGTTTGCGTAGGTATGTAATGTCAATTGACCGAGCATTGGCGTGCCAGCTAACTTCTTTAAGGGTGATGGTGCATTGCTTGACCAATTTCGCAGATCAAAATTAAGTTTAGTTTCGCTGCCTGCCTTATTGAAATTTAGAAGACCTTCATATTGAACGGGCCCATCAATTGATTTAATGAGAGCGTTGACTTGAGGCGCCTTAATCTCAGCTAAATAGGTCTTAACAAATTTAGAGCTAATGTCGCCGTTAATATTGAATGCAGTGTTATTGGCAGAAGATGAGGCACTCGTAATTTGAAGGTCTCCTCCCATGAATTTGGCAGTAATATTTTCAAATTCTGGATTT
>CAIYZI010000169.1 GCA_903930665.1 uncultured beta proteobacterium | reverse complement strand
TTGAGTTTGCTCTCATTCCCGATGACGGTAGCCCGCTGGGTCTGATCATCGATGCCGAAGAGGCACAAGCAAATCAACAACGTTACGGATGTGGTTGCTTTTGGCTCCGAAAGGCTGCGCTGTGATTGTTATTCGCCTGCTCGGTGGCTTGGGAAATCAATTGTTTCAATACGCTACTGGGCGTCGATTGGCAAATTTGCATGGTGTGGAACTGGTCATTGATGACTATTGGTACTCACACACGCCCACGGTCGATACCCCGCGCACCTACGAGCTATCTAACTACCCAATTAAAGCGCGACTGGCAGGACCTTATGAGTCTCTGTGGTGTCGTTTGCAAGGAGGGCGAATAACACGGCGAATACCTTTTTTGCCACGTCGTTGGAAAACGTGTCGGGAGAACGGATTTGGGTTTCAACCCGATGTTTTGCAACTCCCCGATGGCGTTTATTTAGATGGTTATTGGCAGAGCTATCGCTATTTTGAAGACATAAGTAACATTTTGCGGGAAGAGTTGAACCCCTACGATGCCATGGACGAGGGCGACATCGATATCGCAAAGAAAATGGAAAGCAGTCAATCAGTATCGATACACGTTAGACGAGGGGACTATGTAACTAATCCGGCTGCAATCCAGCACGGTGTGTGTGGGCTGGATTACTATAAAAATGCTACCAAATATGTGATCGATCATTTGAGTCGTGCGCATTTTTTTGTTTTTTCAGACGATATAGAGTGGTCGCGCAAAAATCTTAGTTTGCCCGGTGATGTCACTTATGTTGACCACAACACGCTTTCAACGGCCCACCAAGATCTGCGGTTGATGTCTCTGTGCAAGCACCATATTATGGCGAACAGTAGTTTTAGTTGGTGGGGCGCTTGGCTCAATCCAGACGAGCAAAAAATGGTTGTTTGCCCAAAACAGTGGTTCACGGATTCACGCGACACCTCCCATTTAACTCCGCCTGAATGGATTCGGTTGTGAGCACAACTATTTCAGTCGTTATACCTGTGTTTAATCGTGCAGACGAATTGCGCAGGGCGCTCGATTCGTTGTTGGTGCAGAGCTACAAGACATTTGAGGTTGTTGTTTGCGACGACGGTTCGACTGAAGACATTGCGTCAGTCGTGGCATCCTTCGAGGATCGCCTTTCGGTCCGCTACCTGCGCATTGCCAATTCAGGGGGGCCTGCACGACCCAGAAACACTGCTATCTTAGCGGCTCAGGGAGAATGGATTGCACTGTTGGATTCCGATGATTGGTGGGATGCAAACCGCATGGAGTTGGTAGTTCGTGAATTGTCAGATCGCGTGGACCTCGTTTACCACCCGCAGCGTGCGGTTCGGGCAAAGGGTGTTGTCAATTCTCCAGAGCGTCGTCCAATTATTGGCAGCGCGGTGAATGGGGATCCTTTGAGGCATATGGCCCTGTGGGGTAACCCCATTCCCAATTCAGCCGTAGTGGTGCGCAAGAGCGCGTTAATGGCTATTGGTGGTTTTTCAGAGGACCGGGCCTTGGTAGCTGTGGAGGATTTTGACGCGTGGATCAGACTTGCCAAGTCGGGAGCACGTATGCGGTTTTTAAGCCAAGTGCTCGGGTCTTACTGGATTGGGCAGGATGGCATCAGTGGCTTCTCATCGAAACAGATAGAGCGGCTTGAGACCCTGTTTACCCTGCGTCAGGCTGATTTTGATCCCGCTTACCTTGATCTTGCCAGGGCGTGCCAATCCTATCGGGTGGGTGTTATGCAGCTTCAATTGGGACAGAACCTAGTTGCCGCTCACCGATCCCTGTTGCAAGCCAAACCGTTGCCGACCTTCGCCATGCGCGTCAAGCGGGTCGTGAAGTTGTTGCAAGTTCAATTCCGTAGAAGGTGAAAAGGTCTTGAAGCTGCTTTTTTGTTGCGAGAACTACGCCCCTAGCGTAGGCGGCGTCCAAGAAGTAGTGCGTCAGGTTGCACAATGGCTTGTCCGCGCTGGCAGTCAGGTGACCGTTGCAACTGGAACGCACCCTAATCGCCCTAACGATGTGATGATGGATGGTGTGCGAGTGGTGTCATTTTCCATTAAGGGCAATTGGACGCGCGGCATCGTCGGTTCCGTGGGTGGCTATCAGCGCTTTGTAATTGACGGTGGGTTTGATGTCGTTTGTATTAAGGCTGCCCAACAGTGGTCTTTTGATGCGCTTGTGGATATCTTGCCTTTGATTCAATCTCGTAAGGTTTTTATACCCTGCGGTTTTTCTGGTCTATACCAGCCTGCTTACCAACCTTATTATGTTCGTATGGCTGCATGGCTGACACATTTTCAAGCCCTAATTTTTTATGCAAATGAATATAGGGATATCCAATTCGCCAAAGCCGCCGGAATCAGTGCATTGCATGTCATCCCTAATGGTGCTGATGCTCGTGAGTTTGATGGGATTGCTGACACAACGTTTCGCGCTAAACATGCCATAGGTTCAGAAGATTTGTTGCTGCTGACGGTGGGCTCTCTGACTGGGTCTAAAGGGCATTGGGAGGTGCTTAAGGCATTCGAGTTGGCGCAACTTCCGG
>CAIYZI010000168.1 GCA_903930665.1 uncultured beta proteobacterium | reverse complement strand
TCTTCAACGGCAGGAGCGCGGTCGTAATCACGAATCACGAGCTGAGCACGGTTTGCTGAGGCAAGATAGGCCCCGCGTTGATAATAAAAGCGAGCAACGTTTACATCAGCCTCGGCTAATGAATTTACGATGTAGCGCATACGATCTAACGAGTCAGGAGCGTATTTGCTGTCGGGGAATCGATCAACCACCACTTTGAAAGATTCAAAAGCTTCCTTCGCCGCTTTAGGATCGCGCTCGCTTAAGTCTTGACCTGTAAATTTGCCCAACCATCCTAAGTCATCATTAAAGGTAATCATGCCTTTAAGGTAGTAGGCGTAATCTAGGCTTGGGCTGCCTTGGTGCAATTTAATAAAGCGATCAACCGCCACCAAAGCTTGGGCCGTTTCTTGTGCTTTCCAGTAGCAATAAGCTGAATTGATCTGGGCTTGCTGAGAGTATGGTCCAAATGGGAAGCGCGCCTCGAGTTTTTCAAAATACTTGCCGCATTTTGCAAAATCAGCATCATTGAGTTTATCGGTAGCTTCTGAGTACAGCTTGGCCTCCGACCAAATGTCGGTATCATCTTTTGTACCTTCGCTGCCTGCACAGCCAGCTAACAGCAGGATGCAGGCATATAAAACTAGGCAAAGCACCAGACTAATCAATCGGGAAGATTGATGTCTTTTCAATGAAGATGGCTCAACATTGGCAGCAAGCCTTAAACTGGCGTCTGAAATAACGTCCGACATAACTAAAAGGCCCTTTAAGCTTGGATTTACCACAAACCCCTGATTCGAATCCTGTTAATTATATCGATGAAGAGGATTTCATTGCCCTAGAGATTCCCCACGAGGTGAATGGGGAACGTCTTGATAAGATTTTGGCGGGCTATCTGCCTGATTATTCACGAAATCGCCTCAAGTCCTGGGTTGAGGCTGGGGCGGTCACGGTAGACGGAAAAGTCACCAAAGTTCGACACTTATTGCGTGGCGGGGAGAGTATCAAGGTCTACCCCCAAGAAATGCCTGAGCAATTTGCTTTTAATCCTGAAGATATCCCTTTAGACGTGGTTTATGAGGATGATTCGATTATTGTGGTTAATAAACCCCCGGGTTTAGTAGTTCATCCGGCGGCAGGTAACTGGACCGGAACCTTATTAAACGGACTTCTTTTTCGTTATCCAGAACTTAAACAGTTGCCCAGAGCTGGCATTGTTCACCGACTAGATAAAGATACCTCTGGCTTGATGGTCGTTGCAAGAACTGCCCATGCGCAGACAGGATTAGTGCGTCAACTTCAAGAAAGAACCGTTGGCAGGCGATATTTAGCCTGGGTTTGGGGTGATGCCCCAAGTCAGGGTAGGGTTTTAGCCACCGTAGGCCGAGACCAGCGTGATCGCCTCAAGATGGCTGCTGGTTCTGCTCAAGGCAAGCCTGCTGCAACGGTATTTCGCCGCTTGGCAAAAGGCCAGTTTGAAACAGCTTCGCTAGCTTTACTGGAGTGCCGTCTAGAAACAGGTCGCACCCATCAAATCCGCGTTCATTTAGAGTCACTAGGTTTTCCGCTCTTAGGAGATCCGGTTTACCGTAAGAAGACCCCTGGTGCCGCTAAGTTATTACCTTTTGGGCGTCAAGCTCTGCATGCCTATGCTTTGAGCTTGGAGCATCCAGTAACCCATGAAACCATGACTTGGTTTAAATTGCCACCTGAAGATATTGATGATCTCTTGCCATCTATTGGTATGAGCCAAGAAGATTTGCCTAAAGAGGAAGCTTTAATGGCCTCGATCAAAAACGATCATCGAGAATGAACGCTTTTAAGCCCGATTGGTCCTTGCCGTCCAATATCGGCGCTTTAGTGACAACCTGTGAGGGTGGTGTGAGCATTACCCCATACACCTCTCTTAACCTTGGTGACCATGTAGGTGATGCCGTTGAGAATGTCCAGGCAAATCGTTCCATTCTGCGTCAATCATTACCGGCGGATCCTATTTGGTTAAAACAGGTACATGGCACTGCTGTTAGTACCCCTTCAAGTCGTCAGACATTTGCAGGTAATGTTATTGAGGCAGATGCTGCAGTGACCAATATTGCCGGTGAAGTGTTGTCCATCATGACTGCAGATTGTTTGCCAGTACTGTTTGCCAGTAAAGATGGCAAGGTTATCGGGGCGGCACACGCTGGATGGCGGGGTGCCTGTAATGGCGTTCTTGAAAGTACAGTTTCTCAAATGCTTGCGCTAGAACCAGGGTTGGTCGGATCTGATTTGCTGGCATGGTTTGGGCCTGCTATTGGCCCCCAATCCTTTGAGGTGGGTGCAGATGTACTGGAAGCCTTCATCCAGTCCGGTCAAGAGATATTGCCTAGCGCTTTTACGCCCATTGCTGATAAGCCTAGTAAATATTTGGCCAATCTTTATCTTTTAGCTAAAAGTCGCCTAAAAGCTTTAGGTATTGATCATATTGATGGTGCAAATTTTTGTACCTATCAAGATTCCCGATTTTTTTCCTATCGTCGCGATGGAATTACGGGTCGTTTTGCTTCATTAATCTGGATCAATCCTCAGACCTGAATAAAGCCAAGGTAAGTATTTATTGGTAGAGCTCAGTAATGGACCTGAGCAAGTGACCTCTACGGGTTATTACTAGATTCATTCATGGGCTAGGGTTAGTGCGTATAACTCTACAGCCTATATAGAGCGAGAATGTCTCTACACAATTAAAGAGATCACTATGTTCGCAGGAATGAATACTGGCGTTGCACCTTCTTTGGCGCCACATCATATGGCAATGATTCCCTCGGAGCGTTTGGCAGAAATTCAGAAGGCCTATTTCGCTGAGTTGGCTCATTTAGCCACCAACCCAGAATCCATCGAAGTGAAAGACCGTCGGTTCTCTGGCAAGGCGTGGAGCTCATCTTGG
>CAIYZI010000167.1 GCA_903930665.1 uncultured beta proteobacterium | reverse complement strand
TCCGAGTCAGCATTTGGGGAATTAAGAACAAGATAGCGGAAGCTGGAGAAACACGCGAACTGATTTCTTCAATTCCTAAAGTGGGCTACTCCATCAACCCACTAGTCCTTGCTTAAATCAAGCGATTTGATTTTCCATTAGTGTGAATGATCAGAAGTTAATGCGAAAAAGAGAGAGTTTTTCAGGATTTTATTCAACAGTTAATGCGACTTTTATTAATAGTTAGTGCGACTAAGTTTATGCTGGGCTAATGTACACGCTGCGATGGAATACAAGACTCCATAAAACAGTCAATAAAGCCCTCGTTAACAGATAAGTTTGTAACGCCCCGTCGCTTACAAAGATCGTATAACTCTTCAACGGCGCCATATGAAAAATACTTTGTTTCCAATGATGCAAATTGAGGGTCATTTGCTTTTCTTAGAACTTCTGCACGATCCTCATCTGCCGCAACAATAACCCAACGCACATCGCGCACAGGCGGCCCTAGTTCTTGAAATTTCTTCATTCGATTGAGGCCACTTGTAATTCCCGTGCTGTGCTCAACCTCCATTACCGCGGGCATAAACCTACCATTTTTAAACCATACACAATCAATCAATTTTGCAGCATTAATTGCCTCGGGAAACGAAGACAGAATGCGCTCTTCTGAGAGCTGCCCAATGACGCCATCCAGCATGCCAATTTTTTGGTCTCCATATTGGTAGCCCTTATCATTTTGGGCCACCCAAGTGCGAAATCCAAGCATGCAACCAATTTCAATAAGTCGTATTTGCATTTGCAGATGACGGCGCTTTACCTCAGCAGAAATATTATCGGTTGGGGCTACGTCCACCCCAGTTAAGGAATCATATGAAACTAGCTGAGAAGGTAACTCAGAGATTGCCTCTATGTCCTCAACCTTATACATCGAAGCCTTTTGATGTGGTTGACTTGGCCTCCAAACTAGATGCTTGTGCCCCTCTTTGATCCTCGAAGAATCATGAATTAACTCTATTCGCCCTGGCTTACACCAGTAAAACTCGGATGTGTGGGCCAATAATGCTTCTAATGCGGATCGCGTGTTGTAGCTGCTACCAAACACCCTTTCAAAATTTATGGGCACATTTTCGCTAATTGCATTTGCCGCACGCCAAAGCATTTCCTTAGAAATAGAGCAATCATCCTGTGTTCCGTCACGCTTGTGGCGGCGTATATAAATTGGTCCTTCCGGTTCCTGTACTCGCACAACCTGAACTTTAGTCTGAGTCCTCTCGCTTACATAGTTAAACCATGTATTTTTAGGCAGGCTAGCTATTGCTCTTAGCAAATTTTCAGCTGTTAATTTCATTAGTGATCCGCGGCAAGGAAATTTTTAATAGTTTGCGCAACTCCAATGGCAGCCAAGTATGGCACGCCATTTCCAATGGTTTTAAACATATTTGTGAGCGACATAGTTGGCGGCAAAACAAATTCTTTAGGCAAAGATTGGATTGCAAGCGCTTCTGCGACTGAAATTCGCCTAGGCAACCAAGGATGGATATGCACCTCGTTATTACCGTAGGCTGCAGTAGGAGAGTAGCGCCAGCGATGCAACCTTTTATAAGACTTCTTTTTATCATCCCCCTCGTCAACAACTTCAAACATTGCCAATCCAGCACGCGGCTTAAATTGATGATGGGCATTGGGATGATTTTCCACATCATTCCTGTCAAACCAATATTTAATGGTAAGTTCTGGAGGTATTCCCTTTGGCATTGTTCGAGATTTTGCAATTGCTTGGGACTGTGGCCACGGAAATTTAAATGCCTCCTTCTCTTTGTAGATGGTTTCTGAAAACCAATCAAACTTATTGAAATCGAGTTTACTTTTTTTAGCTAAGAAGCCCACCAAAATAATTCGCTCGCGATCTTGCGGCGCACCATACTCAATCGAATTAATTAGGCGCTCAGTACACTGGTAGCCGCTATCATTTAATTCCTTTTTAAGCCCCTCAAAAAATTCACGATGGCGAACGGTTCGATATAAGCCCTTAACGTTTTCAAAGACAAAAAAATCAGGCTTATGTTTGCAAATTAAGTTGATGTAGGTTTTCGAAAGCTTGCCATTATCTCCATGCTCACCCTTATTTTTTCCGCCAACCGAAAAATCAGGGCAGGGAGGGCCTCCAATAAAACCAACTATTTGGCCCGTTTCTTTGGTTTCTTTAATTAATTTTGCCAAACGCTTGGATTCTTTTCCATCTAGGCAGTCCGATATATCGCCTTCATAGATTCCATATTTTGGCGTCGGTAGATTTAATTGCTCACGCGAATACTTATATGCCTCAACAAATGGCCCATGAACCTCATTGACATAGCCAATTGAAAAACCTGCCTCTTCAAATCCAAGATCTAAAAACCCTGCGCCAGAAAAAAATGAAAATATCAATGGTTTAAGCGAGTTATTGCTAATAGGCAGAGCGGTATTTTCATTATCCTTCTTTTTAATTTTCATAATAAGCCAAAAAATTTTGCAATTTATACATTAGGTGATGGACAATTCACAGCCATTAAAATTTGTTAAGCCCTCTAATAACTTAAGAAAAACTAGATCGTGCGGAACGTTACAAGGATACAAATCCAATACGTGAGGAATGACTTGAGTACCAATTGCGTAGATGAGAAGTTGGGGCCTCCCTCAACCTGAACCAAGGCGTAAGAGATGGATGCTCTTTGCTTGCGTTAACGGTGGATTTGTAGAGGCTACAAAATCCCAAAACAATATCCTCTGGTAACTCGCTATTCGAGCCCCAGCGCAGTTGAAATTTAGGAAGAGAACAAATAGACGCGCTTTTTTCTAATTTTTTATGATGCTCACCGCGCATCAAAAGACCAGCCATCAAAATAGCATTTCGTCTTTTTCCCTGCGCTATGTCGCATGCTGGAGATATCTCAACAAGAATTATCTCTACGCTCTTTAACCATTCCTGATTATCGAAGGGATTCCCCTTTTTATACATATCCGATAAAAATTTCAATGAATCGGCTCCAAATAACGCCTCAAATACCTCATATTTTTCTAGCCGATAAATGGTGCCATGCGGGTATGGGATACCAGCATATGCTTCTGATGAAAGAAATGCTCCATTAATTTGGTTTTTTTCTGCCTCGCTTATTGCAGTATCGTCACCTTCAACTCTTAGCAACGGTTCAATATCTAAAGAACTATGTGCTTGTGAATTCTCCATTTTATCGCTAAGCAGCTGAGTCAAAGCAACGTACAAATGCCTTGGATCGGCATTTGGCAGCACTTCCATTTCACCACTTTGCGCAAGGATTAATTTTCTTAAGGTGCTACGCAACCCTTTATCAATCTCGCCGTCTCTACCGCTATCGCCGATAGAATTAATTGCAGAAGTAAGTATGGCTCCAACCTGAACTGTAGCGCGCCTAACCAGAGACTCCCACACCCAGAGTGCATGGGTTCCACTCATTCCATTGAGAGCGTCATTCAACTGACCCTTCAACCCCTGCATCCACTCGTCCTTATCAGCAGATGTTGGTTTTGGCATTTTTACAATAATCAAACGCCCCTTGTATGCGCTATCGGCCTCATAAATAGCCTCCACAAATAAGTCCGACTCTGTTTTGTCTGCATCTATACCTTCTGAAGCTTTTTCTTCAATGTGCTTACTCCAAATAACCACTACCAAAGGCGCGCTCTCTGGAGAGACTATTCTCCGAAAGACATTGGCGGTGTGGGATGCCATATTCTTCCCTGTTGTAGCGGAAGAAAGATATAGATCAGTAAAAACCAGGCGAAGACCATCAAATGGTCTGTCTGGCAGACCTTCTGTCGTATCTCCTTTTATATGGATACACCCAATATGAAGCTGATTTAGCGCGGATAATATATGTTGGTATTCGCTAGGCTCATCATCAATTACGCAAACTGATGGGGTTGCAAGCAAGTTGATCATGATGCTACCTCAGGGAACTGAATGGCAACAACCGCACCATCTATTTGACCGGGTAATTCAACATCATCATCCTCAGGAAATATAATTTTTCCTCCATTGATTCGAACAACTTCGCCAGCTATATATAAGCCAAGGCCCATTCCGCCATTTCTTCTGGTAAAAAATGGCGTCATCAAATCTTCCGGGCTATCGTTGCCAAAACCGGGGCCATTATCAGCAACCACAATTGCAAATCCCCCCTCAAGACTATTCATTGTTCCAATGTAAATATATTTTTTTACTGGGGCCTTTACTTCCAACCAATGAATACTGTTATCGATCAAGTTGGTCAAGGTAGCAATTAGCATTTGCTTTGAGCCTTTAATCTTAAAATCCAAGCCGCCCGCCTGAAAACCATCTATTAATTCAATTCCATGCCGCTTTAATCGAAGTTCAGCGCTAAATAAGGCCTCCTTTATTAACGACTTAGCAAAAGTAGTGGTGGTCCCTGGATTTTTAAGTAAATTAGTTACTGGGCGCATTGCCCTATACAGCATATCCACTAAAGCTCTAACTCTATCTGAATCTAAGACCTTTATCTTGGATGCCTCTCGAAGCTCTTCTAAAATTTTCTCAGCCCCATGCAACATCACTCCAATTGTTAGCCCAGGCACTGCAGCGTGAAGCAATTGGGATTTGTAGACCTCTAGCTCTTTTTCTATAGACTTTAATTTGGGCTCAACTTCCGCCAAAACCCCTTTCCGATCCAGCACCTCTCGCAACTCGCTCAATTTTTCAAACAACTTCTGACCGGTACCCTTGCCGATCGCAGATCTGAGCCTTTTTTGATCTTTAGTTTTTTCTGCTTCAACCTGGGTTAATAGGCTAATGACAGCATTTTGCAAAAGTTTATAGGCTGCATTCTCTATAAATCCTTCGCGATTAGATTTTTCCCTCAAAGATGAACTCGAATCGGCGCTCAATCGAAGAACCCCAAGAATTTGATTGTTGCTTGTTTTTGCTGTGGGCATATTCACCCTTCGCATATCTAAATTTAGCCAATCATTTCCAGGCTCACCAAAATCATAAACACGGATGCCATCTCGATAAATCCTTATGCCTCCGTTGTCATCCAAGAAATCTTTCAGCCCCTTTACATCATCGGATACAAGGCGAAGAATTGTTGGGTCCCTATCAAATATCCAAAATTTAAAATCAATTTTTCCTATATCAAATTCAGATAAATCTATTGAAAAGCTTTTGCGCCCCTCCTTCCTTGCCAGCCGAAAATTTACCGACTCATCTCTGGATGAAAGTTGCCCCTCCGTGGTTGGAGGTGGCTCAAATCGATATGCGAAATGTCCTTCGCTACCCTCAAAAGAACCCTCCACAAAATACTGGGCACATTGACGTGCATTTTCGGCTGTAAATAATCCCTTCAGCCAATCCTCTTGACCTGGGGCCGAGAGTGTAACCTTAAAATTCTCCGGGCTTTTATACGGAGAACACAGCGCATTCACTGCTCGATGCAGGCGCCTTAAGTCACCTCGACCCCATGATTCCCTAATCTTGGTAACTTCTATTCTTGTGCCGTGTTTTTCCCCCTTAAAAGCTAATGGCGATCGACGTTCAATCTGAACCAGCGCATCCTCCATGTCATTTAAACCTTCAAGCCTGTCCCAATCCAATGTAACCACCAGCTCTTCGCCACCTTGAACTCTAGTAATAAGGGAAATTGAATGCCCCAGTTTATGCACAGAAAGTCGACCCAAACCCTTTTCACCAAGCGGAAAGCGATTAAAAGGTGCGGCTGTTCTTGCGCCCAACTTCCTCTGTACATCCTTATTACTCGTTCCAATTTCCATCCAAATATTGCGGAGAGTCTCCTCGCTCATACCAATACCATCATCCTCAACAACTATTCGAGCAGAAGATTTATCGCCAATATTTTCAAGTGTGACTTCGCATTTTTTTGCATTGGCATCATATGAATTCTTCACCAATTCGAATACCGCCAGACTCGCATCTCTAATTAATTCGTCACCAAGCAGACTAAATATTCTTGGGCTGACTTTAAACATCATCCCGCCTGAATCCAATTTATTTTTACTCATATCGTCTTAAGATTGACTTTCTAAATTAAACAATCAACTCTCTTTTTATTTCCCTTGCCACAGCATAGGCCATTAATGGAGGGACGGCATTACCAATTTGCTTAAATGCAGATGAGCGCGATCCCTCAAAAAAGAAATCATCCGGAAACGATTGAAGGCGAGCAGCCTCCCTTACAGATATTGATCTGCACTGACTTATATCAGGATGAATGTAATGATGCCCATCCTTAGCAATGTGCGCAACTACTGTATGCGAGAACCGTGAACCATCCACTACCTTATATCGATCTAAAAATGCATTTTCATTAGCATGCGTTTTTAAAGTAGTCGGCAAGTCACAATATTTTAAGCGCTGCGAATTTTCATTCCACCTTTGAATCACTTGCTTGTAAATGCTTAAATCATTTTTATTGTGTGGCCTAGCAATATGCTGAGTAGTAAAGTTGAATTGTCCTGCAATGCTCACGTGTGGTTCGCCAGAGTAGCTGGAAATATCCTGAGAATCACCGGGGCTTAATTTAGGTAAATCTGCAAAAAGATTTGATACCGTCTCATTTGCCCTGCTAATTAGTAAATCGGGAAATTGTTTGCCCAGCTCTTTTTTCCAGCCAACAATGATTACTCTCTTACGGTTTTGGAATACGCCATAATCCGATGCATTTAGTATGCGAGCATCCACGTCATAACCCAGCCGCTTGTAATAGGCTTGAATATTTTTGAAATGCTGCCCATTATTTGCGTTAAGAAGGCCTAGGACGTTTTCAAAAACAAAGGCTTTTGGGTTGTATTTTTTTAAAAATCGTCCATACAGTTTATAGAGGTAATTTCTATCGTCTTCTTCCGTTTCCTGTCTATGCCTTATTAACATTGAGTAAGCTTGGCATGGCGGGCCCCCAATGATTAAATCAACCCCATCAGACCCAACGCGCGTGTCAATTTTTTCAAAAATATCATGAAGAGTCTCGTCAGAAATTTCATAGTTCAATACCGAATCAATAATTTCCGATGGTATTTTTTGGTAGAGCTCTTCCCTAGTAATCTCTTTTTTTAAATACGCCTCGTAATGCTCGCCTTGACCTGATTCCATCAAATGGTGGTAAGCCATTCTGGTTTTAATTGTGAAACATGCATCGGCATTCATTTCAACATGAGCGAGAGGTCTAAAGCCCGCTTTTACAAAACCCTCTGTCATACCAAAGGCGCCTGCAAAGACTTCAACTAGAGTAAGCTTTTCCATAATCAAAAATATTTTTTCATTAGAGCCACCAGGATACCAGGTCAGATAAGAATTGGCTAGACTTTAGTGCAATATTCTAGATAAACATGCCGGCTCGAAAAATACCCAAAAACCACCTATTTGTCACAGGGCGGTATGCAAGCACCAAAAATGGTGAAATGCGGGATTTTGAATCCCTCAATGAAAAAGACTACTTAATACTCTTAGATTTTGACCCAACAGTCGCCTCATTTGAGGTGCAACCAGTCAAAATTTCCGTTCCTGGAGTGCCTAGAGGCTATGTCCCTGACGTACTGGTTCATTTTCATGCCGATGAATCTGGCAAAACCCGATCCCCATTATTGGTCGATGTAAAGCACACCACCGACCTTGCCAAGAATGCCGCTAAATATGCTCCTAAGTTTGAAGCGGCACGATTGTTTGCAAAAGAGCGTGGCTGGGAATTTCAGATTATTGATGAAACAACCATACGTACACCTTACCTAAGCAATCTGAAGTTTTTGCGAGCCTTCAAGGAACGGCCGCAAGAGACCAGTCAGATTGAAACTATTCTCACGGAATTAAGTAATGGGCCGCTTACTTTTAATGAACTTTTAGACTCGCTAGCTCCATCCGACCATGAAAAGCTATCTTGGATCCCCGCTATTTGGCATATGGTAATTACCCAATTCATCCTTGCTGATTTGCAAACGCCCATTAGCGGCGATATGCTTCTTGAATTACCAAAATCGCCATGACCAAGCCATCCTCCAATCTACTCTGGATCACTGAGGGAGCAACCATTACTAATAATGATCGCTCTTACGTCATTATTGCGGTTGCAGATATTAATCAGGTCTTAGCCAAAGATCTTGAAACAGGACAAAAGGTCTTATTAAAAATTGGTGATGTTGGGCCGCCTAAAGTGATTGGTGAATCCAATACAGCGCCAGCACCCGCGCGAGATATTTTGAGCATTACCGATGAAGAATGGGAAATTGCTAGATATCGGAAGAGTCTGATTGAACCCCTCCTACACAGCCGCTCAACATACTCTGAAAAGCTCGCTGATGAAATAGCCCATTCGGCCAAAGTTGATAAAGCCACGATTTATCGCTGGGTCAATCAATTTCGTAACTCGGGCCTTTTATCTTCTTTGTTGCCCAACTTTAAAGCCAGAGGGGGCAAAGGCAAAGCTCGTATTGCCCCTGAGGTAGAAGCCATCATTAGCGATGTCATTGAAAACTTTCACAATGATTTACAACATGTTTCCGTTACTGCAACCATAGAAGAGATTCGCCGTCGGTGCTTTAATGCAAAGCTCAAGCTGCCCGCCATTAATACTGTTCGTAACCGCCTTAAGAAAACCGATGGCTTTGAGTGTACTAAAAAACGCTTTGGCGCTGCAGTGGCGCACGACCAACATGAGGTAATTAAGGGGCAAATTCCTGATGCCGAATGGCCGCTGGCAATCGTTCAAATTGACCACACCTTATTGCCAGTGATCATTGTTGATGATGTCTATCGCAAGCCCATTAATAGAGCGTGGATTACCTTGGCAATTGATGTCTACAGCAGAGTATGTCTTGGTATGCATTTAAGTCTGGATGCCCCTTCTGCGCTAACTGCTGGAATGTGTATTGCCCATGCCATTCTCCCAAAAGAGTCTTGGTTGGCTCATCTTGGCATGAGTCACGTGAAATGGTCGGTATGGGGAGCCATGACCGTGATTCACGCAGATAATGCCAAAGAGTTTCGGGGCACCATGATAGAAAAGGCCTGCGAAGATCTATGCATTGATATTCACTTTAGGCCCGCTGGTACGCCTAGATATGGCGGACACATTGAGAGCATGATGGGCACCGTATCCGAAGGTTTAAAGACTCTTAAAGGTGCGACCTTCTCTGGCCCCAAAGAAAAGGGCGTGTATGACGCCGAGGGCAACGCCTGCATGACCTTTGCTGAACTTGAGCAGTGGCTGGTGCTATTTTTTGCCAAATACCACCTTAAAGAACACAAAGGAATTGGCACTAGTCCATTAAGAAGATGGTCTGATGGCTTGCTGGGAACCAAAGACAAACCAGGCAGAGGGCTGCCGGGGCGGACCGTTGATGAAGAGTCGCTGCGGATTAAATTCACACCATTTGTAGAGCGCACTGTTCAAAACTATGGCGTCGTTATTGATGACATTCATTACTACCATGACGTATTGCGTCCCTGGGTCAATGCGCCGCATCCTGACTTTCCAAAGCATAAACGAACCTTTCGCTTTCACAGGGACCCCAGAGATATCAGTCAACTCTATTTCTTTGATGAGCTATCAAGTCGCTATGTCGCTATTCCATACCGAGACACCAGCTTGCCCCCGGTG
>CAIYZI010000166.1 GCA_903930665.1 uncultured beta proteobacterium | reverse complement strand
GCAATCGGCTTATGTAATGGCAACTAGGGCCAAAGATAATACTGAGTTGATTACTAGTGATATTGATACTCTATTAAAAAATGCTGGAAAAGAAGCCGTCAAAACTACCGCCATGGATGTCAATTTATCTGACAAGCATATTAGTCAAGAAATTGACTTTAACGTCAAAACTCAGGTTGAGAAGGACAAACCAGTGGATAAACTTCAAGAAATTGTTTTTACCCCATCAAACTAAATTATTGACGCCATCTTTAATGTAATTTAGCTGTATCCAAATTAACGTCCATAAAGTCCGTTTTAGTGCTGCGATATCAACACCACCGCCGTTTGACCCATGAGATCACAGGAAGTGGCGAGCCTGATTAAGCGTGCTTAATCAAAGTTATTAAGCACGCAATAACAATGATTATGATTGCTGCCCAATCTAGAAACTCTCCCGATGCACGCCAGGCTTTACGAAACTGCCCTTCATCTTTTTTATTTTTATCCATAAGTGACCCCTTAATCAGCTTCCTCTTTACATCTACCACTGGCAACGCAATCATTCCAGATCTTTAATCGCCTGTCGTAATCTTGCTCTCGCGAGGCGTTAATTTGCGCTTCATTAGTGTCGGTTCCAAGCAAACTTAATATAGCTGGTACTAATGCTTCTTCTTCCGCAGCCGTAGTTTTGGGCGTCTTATAGGCAATAATAATTTGTCCCACGCTATTGCCAATAGATTTGACATTGCGAACTTCAATGGTTGAGCAAGCGCTTAAATCAACGGTTGTTGTTAAATCTAACGGAGCAATAGGGAAATGATGATCTGCAATTAATCTGTTGAGCGAGTCTGAAACCCCAGAACCCAGTATGGCCGTTCCAGTTTTTCCAAAGGTACCTACAATCGATGCCAGCTCTGCAAGTCCACCTATGAACTTTTTACCAGCAACCTTACTTTGCAAGGTTTTAGGATTGCCATAATATTCGATTGCCAATTCGTAGAACATTCTTTCGTTTTTTACAAAATGAGGAAAATCAGCGGGCAATATAGTTATTGGCTTGCTGATTTTAGTCATATAAGCCACTTTACTAGTGTAGCTATAGTTATTAGCCTCTAGTTTTTTATATACTTCTTGCGTTACTGGGTTTTTACTTACACTAGCAAATAAAAGTGGTGTACCATTCATGCCAATGCCATTGTCGCCCGTTATGGTATAGAAAACCTTTTTGTCCTTTACGGAATCTAAGGAATCCTCTAAACCACCCGCATCGCCAGACCAAAAATCAACTGGGCGTAGGACAATAACATGAGCACTGTCTGTATCAAATTCAACAGGGCTTGCTGAGCATCCTTCGCTTATAGCTAAACAACAAAACATACCAAGTACGAGCAGTATCGATGGCATTTTCATATGTATCTCACTTAATATGTAATTTAGTTTTGATTTCCTGACAGGCTTTTGCTTGTTTGGCGAAGGCATCGATTTGTGAGGATAAAGTTTGGTTGGTAGCGGACAAATCTTTATTTTCATTACTTAAAGTAGCGTTCGTGTTGGAACTGGCCAAAGCTTCATTTTCCAATTTTTTATTGGCCTCCTTCAAAGCGCTAATCTGGAGACCGCTTTTTACTAAATTCTCCTTGAGATCTATATTTTCGGTAACAAATAAAGTAAGCAGCGCTAACAGCACAATAAGGAGTAGTCCACCGATCAATAAATGCAATTTCCTTATCTGCAGGGGCGTAAATACAAATCCATAAATTTTTTTCTGAATTATCCTAATTTGTTCCATAGAGTCCTCTTTATTTTGATGGGGCATAGGTTGGTAATGTTGTGCTGCCTTGAGCTGAACCGCTAGTGCTTTTTTGCATAATTGGCGTGTAATTGGCATTAATATTTTGTGGCATTGCTTGAGTGGCTTGATCAACGAGTTGAACAGTCATTGAACTTAGATTGATTTTAGTAAAATCAATCGCTGTTATTTGCGCTAAAGTCAGTCCATTGCAGCTGGTAGTGCTAATTCCTAGCTGTTGTTTGCCTTGATAATTAATTAATTCTGCCAGTTGTGAATTAAAGGAGCAGTAAGTATCAGTGTATTGAAGACATGTTCCTATAATTGGAATTTTGTTGGTACAAGATTCAGAGGCAAAGTAACTTAGATTGGCTCCTTTATGCATCCCTAGAATCTGCTCTTCTTGAGAGCAGGAGCTTAAGGATTGAATAATTTGTACCGCCACTACGCCAGCAAATACATATGGATTGAAGGCAATATAGCCTTCGCCGCCTCCAAATAAACCATCCGCAGGAGTCAATAGCATATTGCCTCCAAAAAGCCCCCCACCAGCCACACCCTCAACAGAACCCATGCCAAAAGTAAATCCATAGGCCCCTAGTGATAGCCCATTGGCGGCAAAGTTAGTACCCGTTGCCTGTACATCATTTATGTTACTAATAATGTCTTCAGAGGCATTATTAAGAACGGTTGGGGAGCTTAATAATGCCATTTGCATTCCATCTGTATACAGGCCAGTAGAGTACATGGCATCAAACATATAACGGGATACTGTATCAACAGCCTTTTCTCCGGCATATTTGGCTACAGAAAAAACACCAGGCAATGCGGCATTCATCAGCATTGAGTTTGATTGTGCTCCAGGAGTTGATACACAGCAATTTTGTAGTCCGAAATAACCCTTTCTACAGGTTTCAGTAACACCATTAAAGATTGTTAATCCAGCCTCATTATAGATTTGAGCTTGCCTAATAATTTCAAGTGCAACTGCCACCTGAGCAAAATTTGAATTAGGGTTTGCAGGTGTTCCGTAATTTTGCAATGAAGGAATGGAGCCATTTGTGCAAACCGTTTGTGCTGTTGATTGTGCGGCCGCAGTTTGACATTGGTATGTGTAATTCCATGAATCACAGGTTGAAGTTCCTCCAATCATATCTTGACAAGAGCTACTCGTTAAAGAACAAGTCGAATTATTTTCGTATGCTGTACAAGTATCGATTGAAGTTGCGCCAGAACATGCATATTGATATGAATATTGCCAGCAAGTTTGGGGAACAGACAAAGCGCCAGCAGGCAATGAAACACCGCTTAAACATATCGTTTTTCCACTGGTATCTAACTTACAAGGTGTTGCATCAATGCAGGTTTGAGAGCCTGGCACTGGTGAACAAGCACCCGCAGCATAAGTCTGCGCTTCCGCATCAATTTGCAGAATTGCAAAGAAAAGACAAGCCAGAGGGATTAGGATTTTTCTCATTGAGGTGCCCCTAACTTAGACCCGGCACTTGTTTCGTAAGCAGAGCAGTTGTCTTGCCAT
>CAIYZI010000165.1 GCA_903930665.1 uncultured beta proteobacterium | reverse complement strand
GGCCGAAAGTGGCGGAGGGGTTTGTTGTAAAAGCTTTTGATTAGTGTAGAAGCTGGAGATATTTCCAAAAGCGCCAACTGCTGCTTCTGGCGTTCTGAAGGTGGGGATATTCGCATTGGCCAATAATAGTCTGCCCACCACTACTGAGGAATCTCCCATCCAGCAACTCAGGATAGGCTTGTTAATATCTTTTCTAATACTCGAAATTACCGTTGCTAATATTAAACTATCAATATTAGGTTTTGGTGAATGAATCATCAAGATCCCGTCAATATGGGGATCGTGATTGGCAGCTTCGATGGCTGCGCAATATTGCTCTGGAGTAGCCTCTTCTGAAAGATCGATTAAATTCTCTAAAGAAGCATGTGGCGAGAGTAGAGGTCTAATTTTGTCAGCAGCTTCTTTGGACAATTTACCCAGCTCAAGATGAATTGCGCTAATACGATCGGCTGCTAAAACACCAGGGCCACCACCATTGGTAATTACTGCAAGGCGATTGCCAACGGGTCGATAGCTTGAGGCAAGGCACTTGGCGGCTGAAAACAATTACACAAACGATCTGACTCGTACGGCTCCAGCGCGACGGATGGCTGCGTCAAACACTTCATCGCTACCAACAATGGTGCCGCTATGGGTTTTTGCAGCCTCATTACCAGCGCGCTTATGACCAGCTTTCAAAATAATCACAGGTTTAATATTGGCGGCAGCACGTAAAGCACTCATAAACTTTCTTGCGTTGGAGATACCCTCCAAATAGAGAACGATACTTTGTGTTTTGGCATCGTTACCCAAATAATCTAGCAGCTGGGCAATATCTACAGAAGTATGTTGTCCCACCGATGCAACGAAAGAAAAGCCAACACCATTGGTCTTGGCCCAATCAAGCATAGAGCAGGTAAGGGCGCCAGATTGGGAAATCAGCGCTAGTCTACCTGGGTTGGCAAGATCACCCATGACACTAGCATTTAAGTGGAGGTGAGGTTTTTGAAAGCCCATGCTATTTGGGCCTAAGATATTCATGCCATAGTGCCGGCCAAGATCTTTTAACTCATCTGCCAGGGATTTATCTATACCAGAGCAAATCAAAACGACATTATGAAATTTTAGACGTCCAGCTAAATCCAATGCAGTAACTAAATCTTCTTGTGGAAGCGCAATAACGGCTAAGCCTTTTGGGTGAACAAGTTTTTGGTGTAAGTCATGGTTTGCATGTATATCAATGCGCTCTACTTCACCTAAATATTCACCATCTTCGAATAACTTGAGAAAAATTTCTTGATAGAAGTGGGGCGTTAAAGACTCTTTAGATCTGAAGAAAATCGATACGGATTTTGGATCCAGCAAGGAGTCTAGGTAATGTTTTTCCAATTTAATCGGCTCCGATAAGAACTTTAATATGTACGGCTACGCTACGTGCTAAGGGACTTAAAACATAACCACCTTCTAAGCATGAAACAATGCGCCCTTGAGAGTATTTATCTGCAATCTCCATCATTTGTTTGGTAACCCATTCAAAGTCAGATTCTACTAACCCTAAATTACCCATGTCGTCTTCCCGGTGTCCATCAAATCCAGCGGAGATATAAATCATCTGGGGCTGGAATTCATTCAAAGCTGGAATCCAATAGTTCAAAACCGCTTCGCGGAATACATCACTTTTAGAACGTGACGGCAGGCCAATATTAATCATATTCTGATCGGGTAAATTTTCGCCGGAAAATGGGTAAATCCCTTGTTCGAAAATGGAACACATGAGAACGCGATCATCATCACGAAAAATATCTTCACTGCCATTGCCGTGATGTACATCAAAATCAATGAGCGCAATTCTTTCAAGGCCATGTACATCTAGTGCGTGCCTTATGCCTACAGCAACGTTGTTGAAAAAACAAAATCCATTTGCGCTATCGTGTTCAGCATGATGGCCTGGTGGTCTGATACAGCAAAAAGCATTACTTGCTGCGCCTTTAAGAACCAAATCTGTTGCCTGGATGGCAGCACCAGCTGATCGTAGAGCTGCGGTTACTGTATGGGGGTTCATCTTAGTATCTGGATCAACGAAGTGATAGCCCTCCGCGGGGGATTGGGCAATTAACTCTTGCACATATAAAGAAGAATGAGCTCGACTTAGCTGTTCAACAGTCGCCAAAGGCGCGTCGTAAGAATTCATGAAATTCAAATAACCAGTAATGAGCAACTGGTCATTAATGGCACTTAAACGTTCTGGGCACTCAGGATGGCAATTACCCATTTCATGACGAGCGCAGTCAGAGTGGGATATGAACGCAGATGGCAAGAAATTCCCCAATGTAAAAACATGAAGCTATCAGTATCAGGGAAGAGTTGGGTGGGAAGTTTGATATAGGGCAAAAAGTAGGCGTGGGGGATACCCTTATAGGCTGCAGAAACCCCTTTTTAGGCCTCAATCAGGACAAAATCACCAATGGAGAGACGCTCTCTAAACTGGGAGAAAGATAGCGAAGCTTTACCACCAGCAGCTTGAACGATTTCTATTTTCCCTTCTGGAGTGAACTTAGCGGGATATTGGCCTGCTGAAAACATCATTTCATTTTCGATGCTGGCGCTCAGGCTAAGAGCCTTGATGACGAGCTGCTTTGTAATTTCGATACGCATATGACATCTTAAATTCTAAAAAATAGAATCGAATGGCTTCCTGCACTCTAAAAAAGAGTTATGCACCAAAATGGTTAGTTTTGGTGCCCCCAAAAGAAATGTTGATCGTTTCTTCTTCGAGTCAGCAAAATCCTTATTCTGAAACCCTTTTTGCACATAACTAGTGCGCTTATGGACCAGCGGGTATGAGGTAATTGCTAAATTAGCAGATATAGATTGCCCTAAACATTTTCTTCTGGATGCCCCCTATGAAACTCATCACCGCAATCATTAAGCCGTTTAAGTTGGATGAGGTATATGAAGCTCTCTCTGCCATTGGGATAGCGGGAATGACAACTTACGATGTTAGGGGTTTTGGACGACAAAAAGGACATACTGAGCTTTATCGTGGAGCCGAGTACGTGATTGATTTTCTGCTTAAGCAAAAAATTGAAGTAGCAGTTACTGAAGAGATGCTGGAGTCAGCATTGGGTGTAATTCAAAGAGCTGCGTATTCAGGGAAAATTGGCGATGGAAAAATCTTTGTCACCCATATACAAGAAGCACGACGTATTAGAACTGGGGAAAATGGTTCCATAGCGCTTTGAAAAGATTCATATAGAATATGAATTGAAATTATGAGTAATAAAGTCATTCTCGGGAGAGACTGCTTAAGGGAATTAAAAAGCAGCGCCGAAGGAGCAACCACCCCGGAAACTCTCAGGCAAATGAACCGAAATGATTTGTAAACTCTGAAGAGCTATTGGTAGGTCGTCAATCAATAGCACCGAAGGAGCAGGCAACTTTTTTAAGTTGTGAATCTCTCAGGTCCAGGACAGAGGGGGTATCTAAATGGCGTTGTGCTATTTAAATCTAATCCTATGGCGTTTTGGAATCTCATAATGAAATCAATTGCAATTATTGGTGGCGGCATCACTGGCGTCACTACTGCTTACGCCCTGGCTAAGCGCGGTTATCAAGTTACTCTCATTGAACGTCATCGCTATGCGGGCATGGAAACTTCTTATGCTAATGGCGGTCAATTATCCGCCTCAAATGCTGAGGT
>CAIYZI010000164.1 GCA_903930665.1 uncultured beta proteobacterium | reverse complement strand
TCTAATTTGAACTCGGCTGTGTATTTGGTTCGTTTCATATGCACCCCTCTGATTCATTGTTGACAATATTAACTGTCTACTAATTTGGGGGAATGCCATTGGCTATAAATAAAGACGATACTTATTCTGTTTACCTCTCATTCCCAACTAGGAACATAATCCAGGTCACCCAACACATAGAAACCTTGGGGGGCGCTTACCCAGACTCTGCAAGCTCAAATTCGTATTTTATGAGCGCGGATGGAAGGATGTTAACGGGAGACGACTTTTTTATTCAATCCAAGATAGATGAGTTCTCCGCCTTCTTAATCAGGGAAATTAGAAAAGGCGCGGATAAAGAAACTAAGGATTGCTATGAAACTGTAGATCAAAAAGGCATTAAATCCGATCTCATGAGTCTAAAAGGAGTTTTGCTTGTGAAGGGGGGTATCAGTTTATCTCTAGGCGTTCCACACTATTGCCGTGCATTAGATCTCGTAGATTTCAGGATTAACACGATCAATCCGTTTGTAACTGAATTTTATAGGGCCAACTTTTCTAATCAATAGCGGATGAAATTAGTGTTCTATTTTTAGAGTAGCTATAAGTAGTTTGCTATGATCATCATAACTATAATTATTTTCCATAAAAGCTAATTATGAGCTTCTTGTCACCAGAGTTTGCATTTTTTTCTCTTATTTACTTTCCAATATATTGGTCTTTAAATAATCAAAAAAGAATGCAATCCGTTTTTCTTACAACTGTAAGCTTCTTCATTTATTTTTGTTTTTCGAAGATATTTGCAGTGGTATTGCTCGTATTCTGCCTATATATATGGGCAATGGGGATATGGATTGTGTCTACCAATCTGAATCGCAAAAAAGTTCTAGTGTTTTCTATTGGCCTAATGGTTTTAGTCCTGATCTTGATTTTCTTTAAGTATTTCGAGCTCATTAGACAAACATCTCTATCTATTCTTAATTTCCTCGGGTTGAACATTTTTTTGCCCGCCTTGGATATAGTTGCTCCTGCAGGCATTTCATTTTTTACATTTCAGGCTATAACTTACTTAACCTGGAGATATAAAAATCCAAATGAAAAAGTCTCAGTTATAGATACAACTTTATATCTTTCATTTTGGCCAACGTTATTTGCTGGGCCAATATTTCGAGCCCAAGACTTTTTTAAGCAACTATCCGGACCGAATGTGGGTTCGCCAATACAGGTTAGTAGGGCTATCTATTTCATTCTACTGGGGTTATTGCAAAAATTAGTATTTGCTAATTGGCTTCAGGATGCATTTGTTGATAATGCATTTAGATATCCAGATGCCCAAAATTTCATTTCAGTTTTCTCTGCAGTTTTGGGATATTCACTCCAGATATTCCTGGATTTTTCCGGATACACCCTAATCGTCACCGGTCTTGGGTTCTTACTTGGTTATGAATTGCCTATTAATTTTAGGCAGCCATATTTAGCTATCAATCTACAGGATTTTTGGCGTCGCTGGCATATTTCACTATCAACATTTATTCGGGATTACGTCTACATTCCTCTTGGCGGCAATCAAAAGGGTTTTGCACGGGAGCAACTTAATCTTTTAATTGCAATGGTATTGAGCGGTATTTGGCATGGCGCCAGTTATACATTTATCTTGTGGGGCATGTTGCACGGTTTAGGTGCCATTCTTGTCAATATATTACATAAATTTGTAAGCATACCTATTCCTACTATTCTGTCACGTATTTCTACTCTACTCTTTGTGGGGTTTGCTTGGATATTCTTTAGATCATCCACATTTGAAGATGCTCTGACACTTATCTCTTCATCATCTAATCTTAAATTCATATTTGATGTTAATTTTTTGGCGCTTATACTTTTTACTATTTTGTTTTTTATAGCTAGTGTGAACGCTCAGAGGATACAAGATTTTTTTGTTAGGTTAATTGATTCCTTTGGAACTCTCGCTTTGATTTTGGTTATTTCCGCATTCTCTTTTATGTTGGTCCTATTGGGCCCATCTGGAGTGCCTAATTTTATTTACTATCGTTTCTAACATGAGTTCTCAACCAAAAAATATCCTGCTCATTGTCGCGACTGTAATTTCCGTCAATGCTTTTCTCTGGCTGGACTCTCTTGATACTTATTTGAGCGCTCAATATCATGTAGCATTAAGCGAATATCTTTCAGATGCTATCTTCCAGCCATCAATAAGCCTTAAGAAGGCTATTTATGACTCTTATGGAAACTCTCAACCAAATAAAACCGATATCCCCGTTAATTCTGGTGGAGCTGGTAAGGTCAAAAAGTCTTCTATCGCCACAAACCCTGAGCAATCTAATAACTCTCCCCCCTTGAACTCGCAAGTTCGAATTCTATTTGCTGGCGATTCTATGATGCAAGGTATTGCGCCGATCGCTATTTCAAGTTTGCGTAAACTTCAACCCGAAGGTTTTTTTGAGGATTTGAGTAAACAGAGTACTGGCCTGACTGTTAATCGTTATTTGGACTGGCCGGCTACTATTAAAGAGCAGGTCACTAAAAAGCACTTTGATATGGTTGTAATATTCTTGGGGCCAAATGACCCCTGGGACATCTTAGATGGCAAGCAAAGATATAAATTTCCTTCTCCTGAATGGGAGGAAAAATACAAGAGCCGAGTAAGAGAGGTTCTTGACTTCGCATCCTCAAGTCATATCAAGATTATTTGGATTGGTCTTCCCTCAATGAGAGAGGATAGGCTATACAAAGGTGCAGTTATTCAGAATAAGATTTTTAGGGAGGAGATGAAGGCATATGGTTTCGAATTTATTTCCACAGAGGATTTGTTGGGGGGGCTTAGACCTTCCCTTTAAAAATTATATATATGATTCAAATGGGAAAGAGGTGGTTGTGCGCGCTTCCGATGGAACCCACTTTTCCCCCCAAGGACTTAGAATTATTTCTTCTAAGCTAGTAAGCGTAATTATGGGGTCAGCCTCCAAGTGAATTTTCCTAAAATTTGTTTTTCG
>CAIYZI010000163.1 GCA_903930665.1 uncultured beta proteobacterium | reverse complement strand
TTTTTGATCCGGGCTATTTTGATTTTGGAAACCACACTTTCCGTGATGATAAAAAAGGTGGCCATGGCACGGTAGATATGCAGAAATCTATTGTCGAGTCTTGCGATACCTACTACTACATGCTTGCACGCGATATGGGTGTAGATATGATTGCAGGCTTTATGAAGCCCTTTGGATTTGGACAAATTACTGGCATTGATTTGCAAGGCGAATCTAAAGGTGTTTTACCTTCTACGGAATGGAAGAAGAACACCTTCAAAAAACCTGAGCAACAAAAATGGTACGAAGGCGAAACCATTTCCTTAGGGATTGGTCAGGGTTATAACGCTTTCACAATCTTGCAGCTATCACACGCTATGGCAAATCTTGCGAATAACGGAGTTGTCATGAAGCCGCATCTAGTAAAAGCGATTGAGGACCCCTTCACAAGAAATCGCACGCTGACAACACCCAAGGAAAGTTATCGCATCGATCTCAAGCCAGAAAATATTGAGGTCATTAAAAACGCAATGATTGAAGTGAATCGATCCGGCACATCAGCCGCAGCATTTCAGGGTGCTGGGTACATTGCTGGCGGCAAGACTGGTACAGCCCAGGTATTTAGTCTGAATGATAAGGACTACAAGCATGGCGCTACTGCAGAATTTTTACGTGACCATGCTTTATATGTCGCATTTGCACCCGCAGATAAACCAACAATTGTGATTGCTATGGTTGTTGAGAACGCTGGCTTTGGCGCGCAATATGCAGCACCAATTGCGCGTAAAGCTCTAGATTTTTACCTTGAAGGCAAATGGCCTAAGGAGGTTCCTGAATGGACAAGAGCTCCCTGAAAAAATTTCAGAAAACATTCTTACATCTTTTCTCTGGCCTAGATCGCCAGCTAGGTCTGATTCTGTTGGGATTAGCAACGGTTGGCTTTCTAACTTTTCTTTCCGCCAGTCAGAATACTCCCGTACTGATTGAAGATGAATTACGCAACCTTGCGCTGTCCTTTCTAGTAATGTGGCTGGTATCACGCATCCCGCCAAAATGGTTAGAGCTCGCTGCAGTCTGGATTTATAGTCTGGGTGTACTTTTATTAATTGCTGTTGCCACCTTTGGCCTCATCAAAAAAGGGGCGCGTCGTTGGCTCAACATTGGCATTGTCATTCAACCTTCTGAGATTATGAAAATTGCCATGCCATTAATGTTGGCGTGGTACTTTCAAAAACGAGAGGGCATAAAAAAATCTTGGGATTATGGTGTTGCTGCCATCATCTTAGGTATTCCTGTTTTGCTAATTGCACGACAACCAGATCTTGGCACCGCGCTTCTCGTTTTTGCAGCAGGTCTTTACGTCATTATTTTGGCCGGTCTACCTTGGAAATGGATTCTACCTTTTGTTGGAATTGGCGTAGTCGGGATTTTGCTTATCGTGGTTTTTGGAACTACGATTTGCGCTCATGATGTTGCATGGCCATTTATTCAGGACTATCAAAAGCATCGTGTATGTACTTTGCTAGATCCAAGTAGCGATCCTCTTGGTAAAGGCTTTCACACCATTCAATCCATGATTGCGATTGGCTCTGGCGGATTTTTTGGCAAAGGATGGTTTCAAGGAACACAAGCGCATTTGGAGTTCATCCCAGAAAAACATACCGACTTTGTCTTCGCTGTTTATTCAGAAGAGTTTGGCTTACTCGGCAACCTGGTTTTATTGGCTCTTTTTTTCGCCCTAATTAAAAGAGGCTTGGCAATCTCCGCTAGCGCTCCCAATTTATTTACGCGCTTATTGGGGGCTTCAGTAACGCTTATTTTCTTTACCTATGCCTTCGTTAACATTGGGATGGTAAGCGGCCTCTTACCGGTTGTTGGTGTGCCACTACCTTTTATTAGTTACGGTGGAACTGCCTTGGTAACACTAGGCTTTGGAGCGGGAATATTGATGAGTATCCATCGTCATCGCCGATTAGTGCAAAGCTAAGAAAAAAACCATAAAAGATAAAAAAACAAAAAGCCCGGCATGCCGGGCTTTTTATCAACAAAGCAAGAATTACTTCTTACGCTTGTTTACTGAATCCTTAAATGCTTTACCAGCAGAAAACTTAACAGTTTTAGCAGCAGCAATTTTGAGTGGCT
>CAIYZI010000162.1 GCA_903930665.1 uncultured beta proteobacterium | reverse complement strand
GAGCCTTCTTATGTATTGCGTGCTTTGGGTCGCAATGATGAGTTGGCACACAGTTCGATTCGTTTTACTTTAGGTCGCTTTACGACTGAAGAAGAGGTGGATTTCACTATTAATCTAGTGAAAGATAAAATTGCCAGATTGCGTGAGTTATCACCACTTTGGGAAATGTTTAAAGATGGTGTAGATCTAAGCACGATTCAGTGGGCTGCTCACTGAACATATTGAAGAGTTAAAGAGGAAATATCATGGCATATAGCGATAAAGTAATTGATCATTATGAGAATCCCCGTAACGTCGGTTCTTTTGCTAAAACTGAAGAGAATATTGGCACCGGAATGGTTGGAGCGCCAGCTTGTGGCGATGTCATGAAATTGCAAATCCGCGTGAACGATGACGGTGTCATTGAGGATGCTAAATTCAAGACATATGGCTGTGGCTCTGCGATTGCATCCTCTTCTTTAGTTACTGAGTGGGTAAAAGGCAAAACTTTGGATCAGGCTCTAGAGATTAAAAATTCTTTAATTGCTGAAGAATTGGCTTTGCCTCCAGTAAAGATTCACTGCTCTATTTTGGCTGAAGATGCTATTAAAGCAGCGGTTAAAGATTACAAAGATAAGCACCCAGGGAAGTAAGGATCACCATGGCAATTACCTTAACTGAAAAAGCAGCAGCGCATGTAAATCGCAACCTAGAGAAGCGCGGTAAAGGTTGTGGACTGCGTTTGGGCGTTCGTACTACTGGATGCTCTGGCTTGGCCTATCAACTAGAGTATGTTGATGAAGCCGCACCCGAGGATACGATGTTCGAATCCAATGGGGTTAAGGTATTTGTAGATCCAAAAAGCTTGGCGTATTTAGACGGAACCGAATTGGATTTTGTCCGCGAAGGTTTAAACGAAGGATTTAAGTTTCAAAACCCGAATGTAAAAGATGAGTGTGGTTGTGGTGAATCCTTCCGCGTCTGACGATTACTTTCGCTTCTTTGGATTAAATCAGCAATTCAAAATTGATTTGCTTACTTTAGATCAGGCGTATCTAGCTATTCAAAAGGAAGTGCATCCAGATCGTCATGCGCGCGGTAGTGCAACGGACCAACGTCTTGCCATGCAGATGGCAACTTTAGCGAATACAGCCTTTCAAACTTTAAAAAATCCGATTCAACGCGGTCTCTACTTATGCCAACTTCATGGCGTAGATGCTCGTCTAGAAACAAACACCGCAATGCCAGCTGTTTTTTTAATGAAGCAAATGGATTGGCGTGAGAGTCTCGATGAGCAAGAGGAAGATATTGCTGCTTTAGAAGTGCTTATGACTGAAGTGGATCAAGCTAAGCAAGATACTCTTGCAGAAATTACTACTGCGATTGATGGTGCTAAAAATTACGAGCGAGCAGCCGAGTTGCTAAGAGGTTTGCTCTTTATAGATAAGTTCAGAATTGAGCTTGATGATGCCATTTCGGCCCTAGCTTAATATGAGCTTCATTAGATAAATATGGCTTTACTACAAATCTCCGAACCCGGAAAATCGCTTGCTCCACATCAACGTCGTATAGCAGTTGGAATTGATTTGGGTACCACCAATTCTTTGGTGGCGATCGTACGTGATGCTTTACCCACAGTTCTTCCAGATGCACAAGGGCGCGAGCTCCTTCCTTCGGTGGTACGCTACTTACCTAATGGTCGCACTCAGGCGGGTTTTGAGGCGCTTGAAAGCGTTGTAATAGATCCGAAGAACACCATCGTTTCTGTAAAGCGATTTATGGGCCGGGGCTTGGTTGACATAGAGCATATTGAAAGTACTCCATATGACTTTGTTGATCAGCCTGGAATGCTCAAGCTGAGAACTGCAGCGGGCGATAAGAGTCCTATTGAAGTCTCTGCAGAAATTTTGGCGCGCTTGCGTCAACTGGCTGAAGATTCCGTCTCTGATGAGATTGTTGGCGCTGTTATTACTGTTCCTGCGTATTTTGATGATGCTCAACGACAGGCCACAAAAGATGCTGCCAAATTGGCGGGTATTGAAGTGTTGCGCTTGCTAAATGAGCCTACTGCTGCTGCGATTGCCTATGGTTTGGACAACGCCTCTGAAGGTGTCTATGCCGTTTATGACTTAGGTGGTGGTACTTTTGATATTTCTATATTACGCATGAGCAAAGGGGTGTTTGAGGTTCTTTCCACTGGCGGAGATTCTGCTTTGGGTGGTGATGACTTTGATCATCGTTTGTATTGCTGGGTTATCGAGCAATCTAAATTACCGCCGTTATCAATTCATGACCATCGCACCTTATTAATAGCTTGTAAGAATGCTAAAGAGCACTTGAGTCACAGTCCTTTGGCTCGTGTTCATCAAACTTTGAGTGATGGTACGGTCGTTAATGTTGGCATTAGCCAAGCTCAGTTTTTTGAGATAACTCAAAACTTGGTTGCTAAAACCTTAACTGCTTGTCGTAAGGCTTTGCGTGATGCGGTTTTGAAAGCGGATGAGGTCAAAGGCGTTGTGATGGTCGGTGGTTCAACTCGCATGCCCAATGTGCAGCGTGCTGTTGGTGAACTATTCGGTACTTCGCCCTTAAACAATTTAAACCCAGATCAAGTGGTTGCCTTGGGGGCTGCAATGCAGGCCGATCTCTTGGCGGGTAATCAAAGTAAAGATGATGAGTGGTTATTGCTCGATGTCATTCCTCTATCTTTGGGCATTGAAACCATGGGTGGTTTGGTAGAGAAGATCATTCCGCGCAATACACCTATACCCGTAGCTAGGGCGCAGGACTTCACGACATTTAAAGATGGTCAAACTGCTTTGGCTATACAGGTGGTGCAGGGTGAGCGTGAGCTTGTTCAAGACTGCCGCTCTTTAGGTAAGTTCGAGTTGCGCGGTATTCCGGCTATGGCAGCTGGTGCAGCGCGCATTCGGGTGACCTTCCAGGTAGATGCTGATGGCCTGCTCTCAGTAAGCGCCACGGAACTGGGTTCTGGCGTGAAAGCCTCAATCAATATTAAGCCTTCATATGGATTAACGGATGAAGAGATCACGCGAATGTTACAGGATGGTTTTGCTTCAGCAAAAGAAGATTTGCTGTCTCGATCATTGCGTGAAGAGCAAGTAAATGCGCGACGTTTACTGGATGCCGTGCAAACCGCGCTAGATAGTGATCGTGCGTTGCTGAATCCAGAAGAGCAGCTAGCAGTTGATCAAGAAATGAAGACTTTGGAAAAAATTCTCAAGGATGAGACAGATAGCGCAGTTCTGCGTAAAGCTGTAGATCATGCTGCTAAGGCAACGGATGAGTTTGCTCAGATGCGTATGAATGCCAGCATTCAAAAGGCTTTGGCAGGAAAAAATGTTACAGAACTCTAATTAGTAAATATTAAAGAATAAGAAAATGACACAGATCGTTGTACTTCCTCATAGTGAATATTGCCCTGAAGGCGCAGTCGTAGAAGCTGCTCCTGGTACATCAATTTGTGAAGCTTTGCTAGAGAACAATATTCCTATTGAGCATGCTTGCGACATGGTGTGTGCATGTACAACTTGTCACGTGATTGTGAAGGAGGGATATCAAAGCCTTAATCCTCCTGATGAGAATGAAGAAGATTTGCTTGATCGTGCGTGGGGCCTCAATCCACAGTCACGTTTATCTTGCCAGGCGATTGTGGCTCGACAAGACTTGGTGATTGAGATACCAAAATACTCAATCAATCATGCCAAAGAAAATCACTAAACCGCTTGAAAGAATTAAAGCTTAAAAAACTTTAACTTACAAAATAAAAAGCCGCCCTACATTCATTAGGGCGGCTTTTTTAACTCTGAAATCACTTCGTTGATTTACTGCAGGGGAATCGACCAGCTAAGAAACGCAGGATAGTGTCAGCTGCTGGGTCAGTAGCATACTTGGGATGGGCATCTGACCAGGTAATGTATTCCTGAATGATGTCTTTACGAGTTGGGGCCGGTTGTTGTACGCAGATAAAGTCGGGCGCCGACTTAGGGTGACGCGTAACAAGATAGGTGTCATAAACTGCTTGACCATAAATTTCGCAAGTAACAAAAGTGCCTTCTTCGCCTTTGCAATCCTGAATTAATTCTTGGGTGCTAATGGCATTGGCCGCTTTAGCAGAGATAGAG
>CAIYZI010000161.1 GCA_903930665.1 uncultured beta proteobacterium | reverse complement strand
TGTTTTTGTCAAAAAGCGATATCAGGCGATGCCCAGTCCAACAGTGGGGAGTCCCATAAGGGTTAGCCTGGGGTTAGTCCGATAGGCCCCATCACTTGTAAGGCGAATTCACGCTACCTTTAACCTTCATGTCGTTCTTAACAGAGGTCACACCATTTACTCCCTTTGCTATGGCAACTGCGCGATTGTTTTCCGCAATGCTGCCGACAAAACCACTTAGCTGAACTTCACCTTTGAAGGTAACGACATTGATGTCTAGAGATTTCAGGTAGGGATCATCAAAAATAGATGCTTTTACTTTGGTGGTGATTGCGCTGTCATCAACAAATTCTCCAGCGCTTTCTTTTGTGGGGCTTCCGGCGCAGGCTGTCAACGCCAATACTGCTGATAGTGCAAATAAGGAAAGTAACTTTTTGATCGATTGCATATAAAGCCTTATATCTGTGAGAGAGCTGCTGGATGGTAACTAGATGGAACCTAGATGGTAATAAGTCGGTCCTTGGTAACACAAATCCCTGTTTCATACTACGCCTGTTTCTACTGAATAGAAATCTATCAAATCTATTAGTGATAAAAACGTCTCTGATAGTATTAATAGATATCAATTTGGAGACCGTTATGTCACACAGTTCTTTGATTTCCCCCTTGCGCGAAAGTGGTTCTGGAAAGATCATGACCGCACGCGAGGCGGTGCAATTAATTGGTGACGGCGATACGGTTGCTACAGGGGGTTTTGTAGGGATTGGATTTGCAGAGAACATTGCCGTTGCTCTAGAAAAACTTTTTCTAGAGAGTGAGAGATCTAGTTCATCTGGACTGGGCACTCCACGTAACTTAACCTTGGTCTATGCAGCGGGTCAGGGGGATGGGGTAGATCGAGGCTTAAACCATTTAGCCCATCCTGGTTTAGTAGCGCGTGTGATTGGCGGGCACTGGGGTTTGGTGCCTAAATTGCAACAGCTAGCCATTAGCAATCAGATTGAAGCCTGGAACTTGCCTCAGGGAGTGATCTGTCACTTATTTCGCGATATCGCAGCGGGCAAGCCTGGGACCTTAACGCATGTCGGCTTAGGTACTTTTGTTGACCCCCGTTTTGGCGGTGGAAAACTCAATGAGAAAACCCAAGACAACTTAGTTCAGTTAATGCCTATCGATGGCAAAGACTATCTTTTCTACAAAGCCTTCCCGATTAATGTTGGCATCATTCGCGGTACAACCGCTGATCCCGAAGGCAATATTACGATGGAGAAAGAGGCTCTAACATTAGAGGCCTTGGCAATCGCTACCGCAGCGCATAACTCTGGCGGCATTGTGATAGCCCAAGTAGAGCGTATCGCAGTTTCAGGCAGCTTAAATCCGCGACAAGTAAAGATTCCGGGGATATTGGTCGATTGCGTAGTCGTTGCTGAAAAGCCTGAATATCACATGCAGACTTTTATTGAGGCTTATAGCCCAGCGTTTTCTGGTGAGATTAGGGTGCCAACTTCTACACGTCGGGCGATGGCATTAGATGTGCGAAAAATCATTGCCCGAAGAGCTGCCATGGAATTGCGAGCCAATGACATCGTTAATCTCGGTATTGGTATGCCAGAAGGGGTATCCGCAGTTGCGAGCGAGGAAGACATGATTGATTTGCTCACCCTGACCGCAGAGCCAGGCGTTATCGGCGGTATACCTGCTAGCGGTTTAAATTTTGGTGCAGCCATTAATACACAGGCCATTCTTGATCAGCCAAATCAATTTGATTTTTATGATGGGGGCGGTTTAGACATCGCCATCTTGGGTTTGGCCCAAATGGATGAATTAGGTAATTTAAATGTCTCGAAATTTGGAAGCAAGCTAGCGGGTGCTGGTGGCTTTATCAATATTTCTCAAAACGCGCGCAAGGTTGTATTTGTGGGTACTTTCATGGCGGGTAAATCGATTTTACATATCGAGAACGGTAAACTCTTTATTGATAGTGAAGGTAGTGGCAAAAAATTTGTCAAAGAAGGGGAGCACCGCACATTTAGCGCTGAGCAATCCTTGAAAAATGAGCAAACTGTGATGTATATCACTGAGCGTTGTGTATTTCATCTGACTAAGGATGGCGTAGTATTAGCTGAGATTGCACCAGGCATTGACTTAGAAAAAGACATACTGTCGCAAATGGATTTTTCGCCAATTATTGCTAGTAAGTTAAAGACCATGGATGATCGCATCTTCATTGATGAGCCTATGGGCTTAAGGGCTCAGTTGTTAGATATTCCATTTGAAGATCGCTTTACCTATGATCCATTGAAGAATATATTCTTTGTGAATTTGGAAGGCTTTAGAGTTCGTACCCCACAGGATATTCAAAACATTTCCCACGCGGTGGAGCAGCATCTTTCTGGTCTGGCGCATAAAGTCCCAGCTATCGTCAATTACGATCGTTTTGATATCACACCAGAATTATTTGATGCCTATGCCGATATGGTCAAGGACTTGGCTGATCGTTTTTATAGCCTGGTGACCCGTTACA
>CAIYZI010000160.1 GCA_903930665.1 uncultured beta proteobacterium | reverse complement strand
TAGAGATATATGGTGCCAAGGCATCTAAAGCGTAAGGTAATGTTGGGAGGGTATGTTCCATGCTATTTCTTTCAAATAAAGATTAAATGTAAATCTGGGTTAACAAGAATTATCTCGCATTATCAGTAATGATGGGTTGAGTGACAAGATCTCGCATCATTTTTTACTTGATCGTGATTTTTATTTAAGAAAACTTCTTAAGTAATTGTTTTTATTGAATTATTTATAACACTTAAACCAATTTAAGAGGTGCTCGGCAAGCTATTTAAAAAACTAGCGATTTCAGAAACAGGCACAACTTTACAAACAGCACCTAAGTCAATCGCTGCTGAAGGCATGCCAAAGATAATGCTCGACTCCCCATCTTGCGCAACGGTGCCACCTCCAGCATCAAAAACTGCCTTTATTCCTTGAGCCCCATCCTTACCCATGCCACTCAGAATCACGGCTACGACATTCATCGAAAACGTTTGCGCAGCAGAATTAAACAGTTGATCAATGCTGGGGCAATAAATATCGCCAGTTTTAGGCTCGATTAATCTAAAAGTACCATCTGTGGCAAAAACAAGATGCTTACCTTCTGGTGGAAAGTACAAATGACCAGGCATGGGTACACCCCCCTCTTGCGCCGTCTCAATCACCATATCAGTCATCCCTTGTAACCAAACTAACATGCCGCCCAAAAAACCGTTACTAATATGCTGGATACAAACGATAGGAATTGAAAAGTTTGATTTGAGATACGGCAATATTGCCTCTAGAGCTTGCGGACCACCAGTAGATGCGCCCATCACAATCACTCTAGGTGACAGAAAACGGTTTAAGGTGGATTGAGTATTAAATACCGATAAAGGCTGAGCGGCTTTCTTCTTAATGTATTTAACCCCATTGAGAATACGAATTTTCTCAATGAGTTTAGCCCCCTCCTCTTTGCCAATCATACCAGCAGTAGCTTTAGGTTTAGGCATCACATCTATCGCACCAGCCGATAGCATTTTAAAAATGTTATCTACTTGATTTGGTTGAACGGAAATACTCAATACCAAAATCGGACAGGGATAAACCTTTACGGCATGCTCTATAAACTCCAGTCCATCCATAATAGGCATGTGATAGTCCGTGCAGATCACATCAGGCCTTATGTCGGGCAACAGCTTTAAAGCCTCCAAACCATTGACCGCCGTTCCAACCACTTCAATATGAGGATCAGAATTTAACAGCGCCTTAATGACATGAAGCTGCAATTGTGAATCCTCAACTAAGAGAACTCGAATGGGGGTGGCTTCACCATTATTAGACATGAGACAGTTCTTTATATCAGTCTAGTAATGGAATCGAGCAAGACCGTCTGGTCAAAATCCGATTTAGAGATGTAAGCATCTGCGCCTGCTTGTAAGCCTTTACGCCTATCCTCATCTGAAGCCAGGGACGTCACCAAAATAATTGGTATATCAGAAAGCTTCTTATTGGCTCGTATCTTACTAGTTAATTCCAGCCCATCCATATTTGGCATCATGATGTCGGATACCACCACATCGAATACCCGGGTAGCTAAAATGTTCCAAGCATTCAGACCATCAGTGGCTGTAATCACTTCATAGCCAGCCCCTTCCAAAATGCGTTTTTCTTGAATACGAGTAACAATACTGTCCTCAACCAGCAGGATGGATTTCTTATGCGCCTTAGCCAGCGCTTGATCTGCCAAGGATGTAGCCGACTGCATTTTTTGCAGAGCCTGATGAACGCTCTTAGCCAAATCAGCGGGATTGAGAACGGCACATACTTCACCAGAATCCAAGATCGTCACACCAGAGACATTGCGTAGCCTTTTAATGGGAGGCGGAGGCAGCTTCAGAACAATCTCTTCTTCCTCACGCAATTCATCAACGATGACACCGAAGCTATTTTCGCCAACTCGAATCACCACACACAGAGAGTTATCGTTAGTGTCCATCAGCCTTAATGGGCGATCCAATATCGACCCCAAACGATTGATCGTGATGATGTCATCACCATGATAAAAACACTGCCTATCTTCACGAATAATTAATTCTTCAGGCTTTAGGATTTTCGAGAAATAAATAGCGTCACAGGGCATGGCGTAGTTCTCACCCCACTCGCGCAAAATGGTTACGCGAGTAGACGTCAAAGAGACTGGCAGGTATAAACTAAAGGTCATGCCTTTGCCAGAGCGCGACTCCATTTGTAGCGTACCATGCATATGCTCAACGGCAGATCGAACGACATCTAAGCCAACACCACGACCTGAAATATCGGTAATCATCTTATTGGTTGAGAATCCTGGAGTCATCAACACATTCTTTAATTGAGCCTCATCTAAACTTGTCGCTTCAGACTCATTAAAAAGATGACGTTTAACTGCTTGTTGGCGGATTGCCTCAAAGTCTAGTCCACGACCATCATCAATGACATCAATGCGCACATGATCGGCATCTTGACTCACCTTAACGAGTATCTTGCCATTAGGTGATTTTCCTGCCGCCGTCCGCTCTTCGGGACTTTCAATGCCATGATCAATGGCATTTCGTAGCATGTGCATGAGGGGGGCCTTCATCTCCTCGATAATTCGCTTATCGGCTACAGTAGCCTCACCCTCAAAGACTAAATCTACCTGTTTATTTTCCGCCGCAGCCAGATCATGGACCATCCGTGGAAATTGCTCTAACAAGGTTGCAATAGGCAATAAACGCAAGCCCCGAATACCACCTTCAATTTCTTCAGTGATCACACTGAGGCGACTGGCATCTTCTGATAACTTTGTACGCATTGCCAAAGCGCTTTTCATCCACTCTTCGGTCGGAATGCTACCGATATTGAGTTGGTTCATGAGTCGGCTAAATTCATCTTGCCATCTTAAGATGCGACTACGACTCACCACCAATTCACCCGTCTGTGTCAACAAAAAATCCAGCTTCTTAGCATCGACCCGCAGCGTATCAATCCGAAAATCAGTTGGTATCTGACGTCCAAAACTAATAGAGTCATTAGCCTTTACCTCTACACCCGTAGGTATTTGAGTGGCACTAGACTCAGGCTTTGGTTCCTGAATAGGGGGCGAACTGATGACCACCTTCTCTATTGGAGAAACGATAGCCCCTGAGGATTGAACGGAAGGTTTTGCATCGCCCACCACCTCAGAAACCATCTGCCGAATGCGATCTAAGGTTTCCCATTGGGGTTTTAATATTTCGGCGGTAATCACGGTCTTTCCGCTTCTAGCCTCGCCGAGCATATCTTCGACTCTATTGGCCAACTCTTGAATATCAATCAGACCAAGCATGCGTGCTGAACCTTTTAAACTATGAGCTTCTCGAAAAACCTCCGCAATCAACGCTTGATCGTTAGGGGTTTTTTCCAGCTGCAGCAAGCCAGCATCTAATTTTTGCAAATGTTCTGAACTCTCTATACGAAAGAGATTGCGTAGCTCAAGATCTTCAATCTGTGCCATAAAAAGCTCTACACAATTCCACGAAGATGGCTTGCCACCTTAGTCAGAGTTTCAACTCCAGTCATGGCTTGATTGGTACCTATAATCATTTCTCGCGAGCTATTGTTGATATTTTGCATAGCCTCATTAATTTGCACTAATGCAGCGGCCTGTTGTTTACTATTTAAGAGAACTTGTTGGGCATTTTGATATACGCCTTCAGAAAGCTGACTCAATGACTTAAACGCCACTGAAGTCTGCGCAACCCCATCAGAAACCTGATGAGAGATTTTTGTACCATCCTCAGCCGTCATCACCATAGTGTTAGTGGATTTCTGAATCTCTGCAACGATCTGAGAAGCTTTTTCTGAAGACTGCCTACTTTGATCTGCCAGCTTTCGAATTTCACTGGCTACTACGGCAAACCCCTTACCGTGCTCACCCGCCCGCGCTGCCTCAACGGCAGCATTTAATGCGAGCATATTGGTTTCGCCAGCTAACTCACCTACCAATTTAGCAATATTACCAATTTGACCTGCCTGCTCTGACAAACTCAAAATTTGTTTAGCAATCGCGGCCATCTTTCCCTCTAAAAAGAGGACATCGATTTGATTTTGAGATACCAATCCCAAACCCTTGGTAGTTGTATCTTGAGTTGCTTTCGCAGCAGCAGCCGCTGAATCTGCCTGCTCAGAAGAAAGACGAGCAGAAGATACAAGCTCTTCAACAGTACTGGTCGTTTCTGATACGGAGGACCCCTGTAATGAAATCGCTTTTTCATGTTGCGATAGGGTCGCCGCTATAGAAGCGGCTGTTGATGAGATTTGGCCTGATGTTTGTGAAATATCGCGACTTAAAAATGCGGCCGATATAACTCCAAAAATAATGAGGAGAATGATTGCCCCAAGCGCCCCAAAAGTGACGATGTTTTTAGCATTCTCAATATTTTTATTAATCAGATCACGATACTGTTCCCTGCTTTCTAAGTTGAACTTGGCGGCATCATCAGCAAGGGTATCGCTAGCTCGTACAGTTTGTAGACTACTTCCAGATTTAAATAATTCAGCAGCTTCCTTGGCTTTACCCTCATCCACCAATTTAATGAGCTGCCCATTGATCTCTTTAGTAGATGCATAGACATTTTTTAAATTACTAAGATCCGCCATTAATTCAGGAGAATAAGTTCCTTTGTCGATCTTTTCAAATAAATCATCAATATTTTGAATAGACTCTTGATAACTCTTTTTGGAATAATTGGTATCTTGGCCTTGGCTTAAGCCCGTTAAAATATAGGCGTAGGAAGCCCTTTGCATACGGGTAATGTTTTCATTGATTTTTAAGATGTAGGGTGTAAGGTAGGCTGTAGCGTTTAATGCAGTAGTTTTTTCAATCACAGAATTCATTTTGACCTGGTTCACACCCACGATCACAAGCAATACCAGCAAAGGGATCAGATAACTTAATATCATTTTCCAGCGCAGGGATATTTGATTCAAAATATTCTTCCTTAATTCAAAACTTTAAATTCGCTCATCTACTTCGAGTAAATTACTAATCAAAACGGCTTCTACATCCAATATGCCCGCTACCCCATCCTCCAACCTGAGTAGAGCCTTGCATTGCGTATGATGCTCTTCAATATCCTGCAACTCCGTAATGAGAGAGCGATCGAAATATCTAAAGTTTTCAACCTTCTCTACCGCTAAAGCCATTTTTTTTGATTCAAACTCCAAGATCACCACATCGCGCTTATCCGTCATATTCTGAATTCTTAATAAGGAAGTCATATCAATCACCGACAAAATTTCACCGCGAAGATTAATCGCCCCTAATATGTAAGCTGGACAGCAGGGCAAAGGTGTACATTGCTTTAAATGAGAAAACTCTAATATGTACTCAGCCTCAATCGCATATTGGATGCCACCAATGGTGATCAGCGCAAAAGCCTGTTTAGACCCCTCCTGACCACCCTCATTTGGCATGGCCAATTGATGCATCCTTGTCCGAAAGATCTCTTCATTACGCTTAGCGCCTGGCGAAGGAATTACAGGGATGCTTGCCTCAAAATGCATTGGTAAGCCTTGTCCAACCTCGACCGTTAATAGGGCAGACAAATTGAGCAACAAAATAATTTCATCACCATGTTTGACCTCTCCAGCAATCAACTTGGAATAATCCGATCTAAAGTCAGGTGGAATCACCAGATCACGCTTTACAACAGATTCATCAGAGACAATTACTAGCCCTTTTACATAGTCTGCGACGATTCCACAGCGCATCTGCGGAGTATTGACCAAAATGATGTT
>CAIYZI010000159.1 GCA_903930665.1 uncultured beta proteobacterium | reverse complement strand
GCTATTAAAGAACATGGAAGTAATCTTCTACACGGCCCATTTTTTTGACAAAGAAGCCGCATTTGCTTCGGCAATTAAATTAGGAGTCAGCAGGGTTATTTTTAAACCTACCGAGCCTAGTGAAATTTTAAAGGCTATCGATCTAGCCCTGCAACATAAAGAGTTCAGCAAGCTCTAAATACAGAGATGCCTATCTAATCAATAAGATTTTTATGGTTTGAGAATTTTTATTGATTTATGAGTATCTCTTTTGGCTAATTCTTTGAATCAGGGTCAAAAAATCTAAGATCCTCTTGAAAAAATCATGACTACAGGCGTCACTAGACAAATTTATTTGCTAGTTGAGGCCTGTTAATGACGGTAACATTTTTTACTTCTGAATTCTTAAGCCTCCAGAAGGCGTCTCTCAAAATAAGACTTGCCCTCCGAAAGTTCTGCTATAGTTTCCTTCAAATTATTTTCAAAGATAGCCGACTCCTCTTTTACAGTGCCTGCAATTGGTAACCCATGATAGTACCTAGTCAGCGAACCGCTGCCTAGGTTGCAACCGTGGGATGCCATTAAATTAATTAGGTCAGCCGTAGCTTTCCGCCATCTAATAAATACAGCTGAGTCCCAAATGCGATCATCTTTAGATAATTCTGAGGCTCGCCTAATCAGATCATCAATATCGGCAATAAATTTAGGGCAGGTAAGCTTCATCCTCAGCCGTTCAGCAGCTAATGCTTGCGTTACCTGCGAGAGCATTTCAATGGGTTCTACGGGTTTTAATAAAATACGCTGAATTCCTGAGTGCGCCGCTTCTCGAATCGCTTCATTTTTATCAAGATAGATCCCTGTGTAATAGATCATCTCTGTATTGGCAATGCTTGGGTTCATGCGTACTTGCATTGCAAGCTGATACCCATTCATCTTAGGCATTTTCACATCAGTAATGATCAGGTCGGGATGTATTTAAAAAGCCAGATTTAAACCATCTTGGCCATCCACAGCTTCAAAAACCTCATATTCTGGGTTTGTTCCGAGAACGGTTGCCATTAACATGCGATCCGTTGGCTCATCGTCAACAACTAGTATTTTTGTCATTTTCTCTCCTCGCTAAAGCTAGCGTATTGCTCAAATCCGCTAATGAGCTAGGTATCAAGAACGGTCGCTGAATTCAATTGGCAACTTGAATGGTGATAAGAGGCATCAGCATCAATACCTTCAGATTACGCCCTTCTTTTTGCTAAAGAAAGGGTAATAGAAAGGTTAATGGCAATTGATCTAGTGGTACTAGAAACTTCATAGCGATTAATTGATCAAAATCATAAAAAGAAATAAGTCTTAATTCATATGATTTAATTAGTGGATGTGCTCATCACATTTGCGTTGGTAAAGACATAACGAACTGTTAGCCATAGATGTCTATACCATTTAGTAGGCATCATTTAGAAGTTTTTAAGCAGACTACTATCCAAACGTAAAAGCAAATACTCTAGCCCCTCTATCCAAAAATTCAATCTTAAATAAGTGACTTGAGCCAATTTGATTTAGGCGCAAAAGTTGATAGAGGCGCTCTTGATTAAGGATGCCATATCCTTGAGCATCTATATCAGAGCCATGGCTATCAAGTGGAGCCTTTCCATCTAAAGTGACCCTAAACCTGATAGGTGCATTATCTTTGGAGCCCATGACAAGATGAAGATCTCTTCCTTTAAACCGATAATCCATTGATCCATTGGGGTTTTGTAGTGATGCAGCCTCAGAACCAACAATCCAAGAGCCAGATAGCGCCCAATCATTCACGTTGAGTTGGCCAGGTATCGAGTATGTTCTTGCTTCGTCTTTTAATATTCCTTCAGGCGATGAAAATCCCTCTTGGCGCGCATAGCCAATGTAGGTTTCAGGTGAGGTAGGCATATTTGCTGCTGGTGCGGTAGCACCACTGCCGCGAACTACAGTTGATTTACCATCAAACTCTGGTAAGTTAGGATCGGCTTCTTTTAAAAGAGTTTGAATCATTTTTTCAGTTTCCTCATAGTCACCTTCGCCAAAGTG
>CAIYZI010000158.1 GCA_903930665.1 uncultured beta proteobacterium | reverse complement strand
GAGATCATTGCTTGTGCAGTGTCATCACCCCCCAGACTTGCTCCAGAGGTTGCCCTTAGAACTGGATCAAGGACAATTTTCTTGATGCCATGGCGTTTTAAAGCCGAAGAAACGGTACGAACTATCTCTGGACTAGCCAACATGCCAATTTTGACAATATCTATACCAATATCCAATAAAACTGCATCAATTTGAGCTTCGACCACATCAAGATCGACGTCTTGAATGCGAGTTACCCCCAAAGTATTCTGCGCGGTGATGGCTGTAATGACCGACATGCCATATCCGCCCAATGCGGTGATCACCTTGAGATCGGCCTGGAGCCCCGCCCCGCCGCCACTATCGGACCCCGCGATGGTCAATACTTTAGAAATATTCACAGAAGTTTGAAGAGTTGATTTCATCTTGCTATAATATCGGCTTATTCCTCGATAGCTCAGTTGGTAGAGCGCCGGACTGTTAATCCGTAGGTCCCTGGTTCGAGCCCAGGTCGAGGAGCCAAATAAGTAAAAGGCCTAGAGAAATCTAGGCCTTTTGTCTTTACTGGGCCTCATACTCACTTAGATCATTCATCAGGGAATATAAAGAATCGAAGTTAGTGAGGGGGCTGTATCGATCGGTTGAAATCAAGACCAAAAACAAACAGTTAAAAAAACCCACTAAAGCATATAGATTAAATGTTGTGCCATTTATCTTGAAATAGATTCATTACCTGCACTAGGACAAGAGGTGAAGCGCCATGAGAGGTGCAACTAAGACCTTTGAGGTTAAAAGTTGAAAGACACCTTCCCATAGGTAGACCAATCGTATTGGTGATATGTTTGCACTACCTGCTTGCTAGCCCCAATAGCTAGAACAAGGTTTTTGGTAAGGCGATGGGTAACCATCGCATCAATCGGCACGAACCACCCACCACCAGCCGAGTTATATACCGCACCATTTTCATCCCAAAAACGCAGCATGGTATTTGGCGACAACTGAAAACCAATAGTTGGGAACATTTGAAGATTTCGTTGTAGCGCTGGCTGACTAGGGTTGCTTATCTGACTATTATTTTTGCCATCAAAGCCATACATATAGCGCAGTAATGGGGAAAAATCTGTGACATGCAAGATGCTATCAACTTCTGGCATAAACGACCAACCCAATTGCGGCCCCACTGCCCATTGGCCATTATTACCGAAGGGGAAAGTAACACGAGCACCAACCAATGCACCAAGTGGCTTTAAGAAGTACTTATCCTGACCCCATACCGTCAACATCGTATTGCCAGAACTATATTGACCCGAAGTGTTAGACGTAGTGTCTGAGTTATATGAAGAAACTACTGAGGTGTCTAAACGAAATCGCCCTCTCCAATCACCAGCCTCTAGAGGGTTGTAATAGCGTAGTTTTAATATATTTTGATAGTTATCGCTTCCCTGGTAATCATGGTAACCCCAAAATTCCAGCACCCTAGTATCTGTTAATTGCTGAGAGTCGTTATCAAACTTAGATACAGGAACCAATAAATCCTCAGCCCAGGCAGCGGGCAGCATAAAACAGACAAGGAGGAATATGAAAAATTTCAAAAAAGATGTCATTACTATTTAACATTAAATGAAGCCCCTCTATATTAATGTCTTCCAAGCATTGAGGTCTTCAAAAAAAGCTGGATGGATGGATACATCCACCGCTATAACTATGATCGCATTAAACAAAAACTAAAGGGATTAAGCCAAGGGTAATGCCGAACTCAATGCCTCGCCCTAACCTAACTAAATTGTTGAACTTCTTGAGTTCACCTCGGGCTTTTGTTTAGCCTACAATAACCATTCACCCAAAAGGGTGAAGTGCACATATACCTAGGTACAAATTAATCGACCCCAAAAACTATGAGAAATATAAAAATATACGGCCCGTTTTTTGTCGCTCTGACAGCAGCCTGTTATTTATATTTATTAGCACCTAGCATTGAATTGATTGACTATCGAGTCGGTGTCGCAGCAATCTTATTTATCGTCATTCTCCTTGGAATATTTCGGGTTGCTTACTTTGCAGATCACCTAGCCGAGATGTTGGGCGAACCCTATGGAACTTTGTTACTTACTATTTCAGCAACGCTGATTGAAGTTGCCGTCATGATTACCGCTCTCACCCATGGTGACGGTAACCCCACTTTTGTACGTGACACTATCACTGCTACTCTATTTATCATTTTAGGCGGAATGATGGGGCTTTCCATGATTATTGGAGGCTCATTTCATTTAGATCAGAGCATTAATACCAATGGTGCAAGCATGTACCTAGGGCTTTTGATACCACTCGCTTTGTTAACCTTAGTATTGCCTAATTTCACTACCAGCACTATCGGCCCTACCCTTGCCTTGTCTCAAGAAGTTTTCATTGGCATTATTGCTTTAGCACTTTATGCGGTATTTATTTTTGCTCAAACCAAAAGATATCGAAATTATTTTGATGATCCCTTTCCATTTGCCGCATCCAGTGAAAAACTCGCAAGCAGTATTGATACAGATAAAAAAGGCCATGAAGTAAGCCCTATCGAATGGAAAAAAGTTCTTTTACCAACATTTTGGTTGGGTGCTTATTTGATTGTGATCATTCTGGTGATTGAAAAATTAGCCATTTTGATTGGGCTTGGTTATGCTCAAATGGGCTTTCCAAAAACCTTGAACGGCACCACGGTTGCTATTCTTGTTTTGGCTCCAGAATGGCTCGCTTGCATTTATGCCGCTAAAGCCAATCACCTTCAAAGGTCACTAAATATTGCATTAGGAAGTGGCTTAGCCACCCTATCCTTAAGTGTTCCAGTCATGCTCTTTTGGGTTGCCTACCATCACCATCACATCATTTTAGGGCTAGAGTCCCGTGAAATCGTCATGCTGTTGACGTCCTTATGGGTTGCTCACGTCTCCCTATCAACGGGTAAGTCAAACATCATGCAAGGCGCAATTCTCTTTATTTTATTTATCTCATCTATCTTTTTGATATTTAATCCATAAGAACGATATTGAAGTTGACTATGATGCCTTGATGAGATTAATCAAGTCAAAGAAGATTAGTTGCGCTACTGAAAACTACCGATGGCTTCGCCGTTAGCCTGAGATTTGAAATAACCATAAACTGACATAACCTCATCGGCATAAAAATTGGCATGATGTTGGGCCCTCTTATTGGGCGTCACTATTTTGCCGCCCAGGTTATAAGCCACGACAGCCAGATAGTCGTCATTAAACTGATTGAGCTGAACTTTTAAATACATAGCCCCTGCTTCTAAATTACTCTCTGGCGATTGAAGCTGCTCTTTGCTAAATCCGAGCTTACGAGCGGTTACTGGAAGAATCTGAACTAGACCTGTTGGACCAGATCGTGAATGCGCATTAGCATTAAAGTG